>NZ_JRKC01000035.1:0-25952 GCF_000800925.1 Microbacterium sp. ZOR0019
CGCGCTCGCGGGCGCGGCGGTCGGGGGTGCGGGCGGCGCGGCGATCGGCGCGTCGATGGCCGGCAACCCTCGCGACGGCTTCGCAGACGACCCGGATCCGTTCGCGGCCCTCACTCCGCGCAGTGAGCCGGGGTTCGATCACCTCGTCGTCGTGATGGGTGAGAACCGCTCCTTCGACAACCTGCTCGGATACCTGTACTCCCGCGAGAATCTGCCGGCGGGCGAAACGTTCGAGGGCCTGGACTTCGGCGCGTACAGCAACACCTCCTCCGACGGCACGGTCGTCGACGCGCACGTGTACGAGGGCGACACCGACCGGATCATGAGCCTTCCCGACCCGGACCCCGGCGAGGAGTACCCGCACGTCAACACGCAGATCTTCGGCACCGTGGTTCCCGCGAGCAACGCCAGACTCTTCGTCGACGAGATGACCGCGCCCTTCAACGCCCCGACGCACGGCGAGAAGCCCACGATGTCAGGGTTCCTGGAGGACTACATCATCAACTTCCGGCGATTGCGCAAGGGAGTCGACCCGAAGCCCGACGAGGCCAGGCACATCATGGGTTCCTTCTCTCCGGAGATGCTCCCGGTGCTGTCGACGCTCGCCTCGGAGTTCGCCGTGTTCGACCACTGGTACGCCGGGGTCCCGTCGCAGACCTTCTGCAACCGTTCCTTCTTCCACGCCTCGACGTCACACGGCTTCGTGACCAACCAGGCCGGCGGCGGATACAAGAAGTGGCTCGATGCTCCGGCAGCCCCGACGGTGTTCAATCGGCTCGAAGACGAGAAGGTGAGCTGGAAGATCTACATCGACAAGCTCCAGCTCGTGTCGTTCACCGGGATGCTGCATGCCCAGGTGCTCGAGAAGTACTGGCGCACCGAGCACTTCGGCACCATGGAGGACTTCTACGCCGAGGCGAAGGACGGGAAGCTCCCCGCCTACGCGTTCATCGAGCCCCGCATGGTCTACGACCACAACGACTTCCATCCGCCGTTCGGCCGCCCCCGCGAGGGGGAGGTCGAGGGTGAAGCCGTCTTTGACAGCGCGATCTCGGACGTGCGCGCCGGAGACCGACTCATCCATGACATCTACGAGGCCGTGCGCACGAGTGCGTCCGCGACGGGTTCGAACGCGGTCAACACCCTGCTGCTCATCACCTTCGACGAGCACGGCGGCTGCTACGACCACGTGCCCCCGCCCGCCGCCACCACGCCGACGCCCGACACCGAGGCCGGCGAGATGGGCTTCACGTTCGACCGGCTCGGATGCCGCGTCCCGGCGATCGCGGTCTCGGCGTACACGAAGCGCGGCTCGATCATCCACGACGAGATGCACCACGGCTCGGTCATCGCCACGCTCTCCCGTCTGCACGGTTTGAAGCCGCTCAACGATCGCGACCAGTCCGCCAACACCCTGCTGAACGTCGTCAACCTCGACAAGCCCCGCCACCCGGCCGACTGGCCCGTGACGACCCCCGCGTACACGCCTCCGAACCCCGAGGAGGCGGCGCCGCGACCCGGTGAGAAGGATCAGCTGAGGCCGTTGACCCCGCCAGCTCGCGGGCTTCTCGGGCTGCTGATCGCGCGCTACGGCAAGCCGGGAGAGCCCGAGCCGGAGACGTTCGCGGATGCGTACAGGCTGCTCCACGAGCACGGCGAGGAGCTGTTCGGTCCGCCCCGGGGCGGCTGACGGAGGCTGCGCCCGGTTCGGGGCGGTACGGATGAATGAAGAGTCAGCTGAGAGTCGGTTCGCGGGACGCGCGACGCGCGCACCGGGCTCTGGCGAAGTCGCCGAGAGGTCCCAGAGCGAAGATCGGCCCCACGCCGGAAGCTCCACCGTGGGGCCGATCTTCGAGCGCGACAGGTACTAGACGCGGGTCTTGCTCAGGTCGACCCGCTTGCCGGTGACCTGCATCCCGATCTGGATGAGCGCCTTCGTTCCGTTGCGCTCAGGCATGCAGAACTTGGTAGTCGAGTTCCACGGGATCCAGCACAGCTTGGCGTAGTAGTCGCCTGTATAGAAGTTGCGCACAGTGTCCCATGTCCCGTTGGTAACACCCAAGGTGAATTGGTAGTGCACGTTCCCGGGCGGGTTGTCGTGCCAGCACGGCTTGCCGGATGCGCACCCGGTAGACCAGGAACGTGCGGAGGGTCCAGAAGGGGTCAGTGCCTCGAGCGTCGCTTCGAGCTCTGCCTCGGTTATGACCTCGACGTCTGTGACGTCGCCCGAGTACGGGTCGACGGTGACGATCTTGGGGGAGCCGGAGCGCAGCGCTTCGATCTCATCCTGCGTCAGTTGGTCCAGATCCCCGACCACCGTTGACGTGAGGGAGTCGGGTGCGGGGGATATCTCCGCGGCCATGGCGGGTGCCCCTGTCAACATGAGGCACGTCACGAGCAGAAGCGCGCTGATCACTCCGAGCATGCCGGTCCGCGCGCTCACAGGGCACCCACCGCGAAGCTGGCACCGAACACAACGGCGGTGGCTACGAGCGCCCCCGTGATCACCGGAACGGCCTTCCCAGCCTTGGGACGCGTCCTCACGCCCCAGATGATCAGCGCAGCGAGCACGAGCACCCCTGCGATCGCGGTGAGGGCCGTGGACGTGTTGTAGGTGGCCGTCTCCTGCACCGTGGCAGGCCAGGGGATATCACCGTCCACGGTGCCGCCGAGGTAGCCGGCGGCAATGCCGACGATCGCTGCCAGCGCAGCGACTGCCCAAACAGTGCGGTTTCGCTTCGACGTCGGGAGGTTGCGTGGTTCATTCATCGTGAGCTCCATCACGGATTGCACTTCGTGATCGGGTTTCCCTGTACGGACCAGAGGACGTCCTTTCGCCAGGATTCCATGTTGTAGGTGGCGCCGCCTCCGAGCCAGCCGTACGCAACGTGGCAATAGAACTGGTTGATGATCGTGGATGTGACCTTCGACTTGTTGGTTCCCAGATCTGCCTTGAGATCAGCGAGATGCGACTCAAGCGTCGCGATGCCACGGTAGAACTCGCCCTCGGGGTTCATAATCAGGACCGATCCGTCGTCCTCCAGCGTCGCGGCCGCGGCATCCGGCAGCTCAAGGGGCATCCGGAACGCCGTGTCAGCGACCGGCTCGTTGATCACGATCGCGACAAGCGCGCTGCCGTCTTCCATGAGAATCGGTTCAGAAAGCACAGAGTCCGTCGACGCGGTCACGCCGAGGGACACGGTGCCTTCAGGGGTCGAAACGTGAGCACTCTCGCTGTCAACGCGTGCTGTCGCGTTGTCGCTTACGGTGACCTCGGAATCCATAACTACGGCCGATGCGATCTCATTCGGCGCCTGCGCCTGGAACACCGCTACAGCCTCACTCACGTCATCATCAGCGTCGGCCGCCAGCGCGGGGACCGCAGAAGCGAGCACAAGTCCAGAAATCAGGATGCTGGCGGCACCCATCGTTGTCGATCTCGACACAGTAGAAATACCGACGTATGCAGGCATGTTCACCGTAGAGGTCCCGCGAGCCACCTGTCTGTCCCCCAAATGGCCGTCGCTCGCGTGAGCCCGTGTGCGTGGTAGGTGAAATTGGGCGGATGATCTCAGCGATCCGGCGCTCGGCGAGGAGATCTGTGTCAACGGGTCTTCCTCGGGGGCTACCCCGTGAAGAATCGGCTCTGCGTGTTACTCGTCGGTCCGGACGCCGACCTTGCGACGATCCCGTGGCGGGTGGCGGTGGTGTCACGCAGTGGAGGAGGGACGCCCCAGCAGGCCGCGCAGGAGCATCCCCGGAACCGCGGCCTGATCCCGAGCGCGTCGCGACGCCTCCGCGGCTGTCGCGTCGAGAGCCCACTCATCCAAGCCGCGGAGCATGCCGAACGTCGCCGCGGCGAGCGCCGCCACGGGCACGTCATCGCGCACGGCTCCGGTGCGCACACCCACCTGCAGCACCTCGGCGACCCACGCGTGCACGGCATCGAGCAGAGTGGTCCTCGCGTCGACGCCTCCTGCTGCGGGCAGGTAGAAGATGCGCCCGAGCAGACCGAGAGCGGGATCGACCGCGGCCAGTCGGCCGAGATCCGTGAGCACTCCGTCGAGGCGCGGCCAGAAGTCATCGCCGGCGAACTGCGCGGGTTCCGGGGCGACCCAGTGCGCACGCACATCGGCGATCAGGGTCTCGACCACCGCGTCCAGCAGCTCCGCCTTGGAACCGACCGCGTGATAGAAGGAGCTCTTGCTGATGCCGGCCGCCTGGATGATGCGGTTCAGCGACGCGCGCTCATATCCGACCGAGGCGAACTCCGCCACCGTCGCCTCGATGAGTCGGTCGCGGTGATTCCCCGTGAGCGCTGCCATGCGTCCACCCTACTGGACCAGTCGGTCCAGTAGGCGTAGTGTGGGCATTGGACCAGGTGGTCCAGAGGAGGAACATGCTCACCGACACACCACTCGACTCCCAGATCGCCGCACAACACGACGATCGCCTGAGAGTGCTCATCGTCGGTGCCGGCATCGCCGGCATCACTCTCACGCAACTGCTGCGTCGCGACGGACTGCACCCGGTTCTCGTCGATCGGATGCCCGAGATGAACCACCCGGGCTACATGATCGCGCTCATGCCGACCGTCGACCAGGCTCTGGTCGATCTCGGCGTGCACGAGGACTACCTCGCCGCGGGCACACCCATGCAGCGCTATGCGTTCCGATCCCACCGCGGCAAGATGCTGCGCTCCGACTCGATGAGCGATCTGCTGCGCGTCTACGGCGACTACAACGGCATCTCGCGTGGCGCTCTGATCGAGGTTCTCACCGAGAGCGGGTGCCCGGTGACGTTCGGCACCACCGTGCAACAGGTGACCGATCGCACCGCGCTGTTCGTCGACCGTGACGGGGCGCCCGCCGGCGAAGGTCGGTTCGATCTGATCGTCGGTGCCGACGGCATGAACTCACGCATGCGCTCCGTGCTGGGTTCGGCCGCACCGCAGGTCGTCGAGACGGGATGGTCGGGCTGGGTGGGGTGGGCGGATGATCTCAGCGATCCGACGCTCGGCGAGGAGATCTGGGGCAATGGGTTCTTCCTCGGGGCCTACCCCGTGAAGAACCGGCTGGGTGTGTTCCTCGGCGGTCCGGACGCCGACCTTGCGGACGGTCCCGTCGCGTTCGCCGCATCCGTCCGCGAGCGGGTCGATTCCCTCGGCCCTCGCCTGGAGGCATCGCTGCGCGCGATCGAGACCGCACCGGATCCATACCTGTGGCGACTCGACGACGCCCGTGCTCCGCGATGGGTGCTACCCGGCGGCGTTCTGCTCGGGGACGCCGCCGCAGGGTTCCTGCCGACCGCGGGGATCGGGGCAGGAATGGCGATCGAGTCGGCCTGGATGCTGGGACGCATGCTCGCGCACGCCGACCGGCAAACACTGCCGGTACTGCTTGAGGCATGGGAGCGGGTCGAGCGCCCTCGCGTCGAGGCAGCGCAGTCGAACTCACGGATGCTCGCGCGGCTCATGTTCCGCCGCGGGCGTGTACTCGCGTGGCTGCGTGAGACCACGCTCCGGCGCCTGAGCGTGCGAGCCGTACTGGGCCCGATCGTCAAGCTCGTCGCCGGACGCCCCGACCCCGATGCCGTCGCCCGCCAGGCACTGGCATGAAGCGTGAAGCGCACTACGTCGTCGGCGTAGGCAGGCTGGCGTATGGTGGCCGTGGATTCACAAGTGTTAGGAGAGCAATGATCTATGCAATCGTGGGAATTGCCCTGCTTGCATTGGGCGGTATCGCTGGGAAGCTCAGCGCTAAAGCAGGTACTGTCCTCGCCGCGGTCCTTGTGCTGTCATGGCTTCTTGCCCTGGCATGGTTCTCCGTGTCGGGCGACCTCGATTCCATGGTGCAACCCCTCGCCGCTTGCCTCGTGGTCGGCCTCCTGGCCTTCCTGATCGGAGCGAATACCACTCGCCGCTGGCCGGCTCCGCGAGACAACAAGTAGTCGACCACCAGGGGGGCGAGATGATCACGACACTAGCCCGCGGGGAGCCGTAGCGCCTTCTCGGTGAAGTACCTCACCTCGCCCCGGCGGTCTCGACCCCGAACACCCACTTACCGGAGGGAGTTGCCCGGACGTCGATGACGGTGCCCCGTTCGCGGCCGACGGTCACATCGGTTCCCGCTGAGAAAATGGATTCGCTCATGGATGAGAGCTTGCCCCCGCAAGCTCTCATCCGCATCCCTCGCACGACGGACATCCGCCGCGAAGCCGACTGTCAGACCGGGTCGCCCTGCACCGGCCCGTCGGTGTTCGGCCTCCAGCCGAGCGCAGGCGCCACGTGCGTCGCGAAGGCTTCCAGCACGTGCAGGTTGTACTCCGGGCCGAGCTGGTTGGGGATCGTGAGCAGCAGGGTGTCGGCGGCCATCACGGCCTCGTCCTGCTTCAGCTGTGCGATGAGCACGTCCGGCTCGGCGGCATACGTCTTCCCGAAGGTCGAGCGGAATCCGTCGATCACACCGATCTGGTCGGCGTTCTCCTCGCTGCGCAGCCCGAAGTAGGCCCGATCCATGTCGGACACGAGCGGGAACACGCTGCGGCTCACGGAGACCCGCGGCCGCCCGGTGTGACCGGCTTCCTTGTAGGCCGAACGGAACAGCTCGATCTGCTCGCGCTGCAGTTCGTGGAAGGGCTGGCCCGTCGCTTCGGTCACGAGGGTCGAACTCATCATGTTGAGCCCCTTGCGACCCGTCTCCACGGCGGTCGGACGAGAGCCCGATCCCCACCAGATGTGGTCGCGGAGCGTCGGCGACTGCGGTTCGATCTGCAGATACCGACCCGCTCCCACCATCCTGGGGTCACCGGGGGCGAGACCCTCGCCGTCGATCGCCCGCAGGAAGAGGTCGAACTTCTCCCGCGCCAGCACGCTGCCGCGCTCCGTGTCCTCCTCGTCGACGTAGCCGAACGTCTCGTAGCCGCGAAGCGCGGTCTCGGGTGAACCTCGGCTCACTCCGAGCGCGATCCGTCCATCGGCGATCAGGTCGAGCGCTGCCGCTTCCTCGGCGAACTGGAACGGGTTCTCGTAGCGCATGTCGATCACACCGGTGCCGACCTCGATGCGCTTCGTGCGCGCCGCCATCGCGGAGAGCAGCGGCATGGGGGACGCGGCCTGGCGCGCCCAGTGGTGCACGCGCACCGAGGCGCCGTTCACCCCGATCTCGTCGGCGCCTTCGGCGATCTCGATCGTCTGCTTGAGCATGTCGCCCGCTGTGCGGGTCGCCGATCCGGGGACGTCGGCGTAGTGACCGAAAGAGAGGAATCCGAAAGCCTTCATGATCTATTCCAACGCATGTATTCGGGGTCTATTCCCCCGGCAGCAGGATGCCATCGAGGATCAGGGCACGGATGCGGGGTTCGAGGTCCGCCCACAGCTCGGCCAAAGGCACGTCGAACAGGTCCGCCAGCGCCGCCACGATCTGTCCCACGGTGAGTTCACCGTCACAGGCTCCGACGAGTCCGGCGAGCGCGGGGTCGACCGCGATGGTGCGGCTGAATCCTCCGCCCTGACGCAGCTCGATCACGCTCGGGTCGTCGTTGCCGGGCAGCAGGTGCCGCGCCTCGGTGACGTCGGCGGCGACCGTCAGAGTCGCCGGCATCCCCTGGGTGAGCACGTCGTGGGCGGCGAGCCCCGTAGCCAGTGCCGCACCGACGTTCGAGACATGCTGGCCGATCTTCTCGGTCCGTCGCAGCGGGTCCCCCGATGACCCCCGGCGCATCAGGACATACCCGAAGCCGATGGAGGTCACACCGCGGGCGGCGAAGTCATCGAGCCAGGCGGTGAGCAGCGGGGTGAACCCGGGATCGCGCGGGGTGGTGCCACCGTCACGGATCCACAGCTCGGCGTACCCGAGGGGCGAGAGCTCTTCGCGTTCGATCACCCACAGGTCGAGCTCGGCGGGTACCCATGCCTCCAGGCGGGCGAGGCCCCCGGCTCCCGCCTTGGACTCCCAGTTCCCCAGCAGCTGGACGATGCCGTTCTCCGTGAGGAATGTCGGGGCCGTGCGCACGAACTGCTCGACCAGCGCGTCTCCGACCAGTCCGCCGTCGCGGTATTCGTACGCGGGAACGCCGTCGACGCGCGGGGTGATCACGAACGGCGGATTCGAGACGATCAGGTCGAACGCCTCCCCGGCGACCGGCTCGAACATGCTCCCCCGGCGGAACTCGATGTTGGCGACTCCGTTGAGGTGCGCGTTGAGCTCGGCGAAGGCGAGGGCGCGCGCCGAGATGTCGGTCGCGATGACCCTGCCCGCCCGACGGGCGACCAGGAGCGCCTGGATACCGCACCCGGTCCCGAGGTCGAGCGCGCGGTCCACCTCGATCGGGACGATGGTCTCGGCGAGGGTGCGCGACGCGCCGCCGACACCGAGGACGTGATCGTCGGGCAGCGCTCCGTCGAGTGCCACCTCGTCGAGGTCGCTCGCGATCCACCACTCCCCGACGCCGTCCGCATCGACGAACGACTGCGGGCGCAGCAGTGCCGTGGGCGTCACAGAGTCGGCGTCGACGGTCGCGAGGCGGAGGGCGACGAGCCCATCCACCCCGAGGTGCGGGAGCGCGGCGGCCACGGGCTCCCGCGGCTGGGCCATCCCGAGCACGAAGAGGCGTCCGAGAGTGGCGAGCGCACCGGTGTCGTCGGCGATCGCGCGCAGGATCGGCTCCCTCATCCCTCGCGCCAGGGCATCGTCCGCCTCTTCTCCCCAGAGTCGCCGAAGCGGCTCGGAACGGAGGTCCGCAGCATCGAGATCCGCTGCGAGAGCGGCGCTGTGGAGCGGGTCGGGAACGGGTGCGAGGGTGTCGGACACGGCCGTCACTCTACGCGTCTTCAGGCTTCTCCTTCATATGGCCTCCTAGAATCAGGAGGTCAGTACTCACGGGCAGCTCTCTCCGGCGCTCGAGGAAGACCTCCATGACCGCGATCACCCCCGAAACCGGCCTCCGTGCGCGCCTGCATCGGCTCGCAGGCAGGGCCGCGGTTTTCGCGATCGCAGCGGGCACCTGTGCCCTGGGTGCGCCGGGCGCCGCTTTCGCCGCGGACCAGGCCCCGAAGGACGACGATCAGACCGTCGAGCTGCACGTCTCCGCCGGCATGCGCGGACTCATCGCTCCCGGGTCGTCGACCTCGGCGACGCTCACTCTCGACAATGGCACGGACACGAGGCTCAGCGGTGGACAGGTCGAGGTCGAGCTCAACCGCACGCCCCTGCCCGACGATGCGGCGGTGACGAGCTGGCTCGACGACGGTGAGGCTCCCGGCGAGTTCGCTGCGATCGGGGCCGACGACACCGAGCCGATCGATGCGGGTGCCTCCGCGACGACCACGATCTTCGTGCCCGAAGACACCCTCGGCGACCTCGCCCCCGGCGTGTACCCGCTGCGCGCGGAGCTCACCGGAGCGAAGACCGGCGAAGACGCGGCGGCCGAAGCGGACACGTCCGCGACGACCGTCCTGATCGTGGCGGACTCGCAGACCACGCAGATCGGCGTGATCGTTCCCCTCACGGCGACGCCGGAAGGCGGTGCGCTGCTGACCGCCGAAGAGCTCGCAGAACTCACCGCCGCCGACGGCGCGCTGACCGCCCAGCTCGACGGGATCGCGGGAACGACGGCCGTGATCGCGGTCGACCCGTCGATCCTCACGGCGATCCGGGTGCTCGGCACGGCCGCTCCTGACAGCGCACGGGAGTGGCTCACGCGGCTCGACGGGCTTCCGAACGCGCGGTTCGCCGTGCAGTTCGGGGATGCGGATGCCACGGCGCAGGCACAGGCGGGGTTGCCCGAGCTGCTCCAGCCGACGACGTTCGCCCCCTTCTTGAACGCCGCGGACTTCCCGCAGACGCCGGAGACGGTCTCCCCCACGGACCGCGCGGGTGCAACACCCGGCCCGACTCCCCGTCCCACGGACTCCACCGCGCTCCCGACGGATGAGGAGCTCACCGCGGTCGAGGGTGCGCTGCCGCGGATCCTCTGGCCGCACGATGCGCTGACCGAGACCGACTTGGCCGCGTTCACCGGGTACCTCGGAGAGGGGACGACCACGATCGTTCCCTCGTCGGCGGTCGGCGGACAGAGCGCTGCCCACGCGACCGCGTCGGGCCATGATCTCCTCGTCACCGATGCCACCACTTCCGAGGTGCTGTCAGAAGTGGCCGCCGAGGGTGACAGTGTCGACCGCCAGCGCCTGCTCGCCGAAGCGACGGCGCGGCTCCAGTTCGCTCAAGCCCGTTCCGCCGGCGCTCCCCTGCTCATCGGCTTGGACCGCGATGAGAATCGCCGCGCGGACGCTCTCCGCGACGCGATCTCCGCGGCGGACTCCCTCGGATTCGAGTTCTCCGCGCTCCGGGCGACGACACCCGTCGCGGCGACTCTGACCGCAGAACCCGACACCGCGCGCTCGGCCGCCGTGACGACGCTCCTGGCCGACGAGAGCAAGCTCACCGCCTTCTCGTCCATCCTCGAGGACCCGCAGGTGCTGCTGAGTCCGGAGCGCATCAGGATCCTCCGCACACTCGCCGTCGGGACCTCGGCGAACGCGTTCACGGAGGACCTCGCCGATCATCAGGCACAGACGCGGGCGACGCTGAACGCCGTGAACATCCCGCCGTCCAGCACCATCCAGCTGCTCGCGGCCAACGCCGACCTCCCGATCGCGGTCCGTAACGACCTGCCGTGGCCGGTGACCGTGCAGCTCTTCGTCTCGCCCACCGACCCCCGTCTCGACGTCAAACCCATGACCGAGACGGTCGTGCAGCCTAACTCGACGACGCGGGTGAAGGTTCCGGTGTCGGCACGGGTGGGCAGCGGCGAGGTCGATCTGCGCCTCAGCCTCTACAGCCCCACGGGTGTGCAGATCCAAGGGGATCAGACCGTCCGGGTCGCGGTCCGTGCCGAGTGGGAGACGATCGGCCTCGTGATCTTCGGAGGTCTCGCGGTCCTGCTGATCGCTCTCGGCGTGATCCGCACCATCCGCCGCAAGCGCCGCGAGACAGCGGAGGAAGACGAGGAAACCGTGGCCACGGAGCCCGAGGAGAAGCGTGACTAGTCTCGGACGCGCGAGCGCCATCATCGGAGCCGGCACCATGGTCTCCCGCGTCACGGGGCTGCTACGCAGCATCGTGCTGGTCGGCGTGATCGGCTCGGTCAACTCCGAAGCGGCTGACGCCTTCGCGGTCGCCAATCAGCTTCCCAACAGTGTCTTCTCACTGATCTCCGTGGGGATCCTCACCGCCGTGATCGTGCCGCAGATCGTCAAGGCTTCGGCTGACGCCGACGGCGGAAACGCGTACATCTCGAAGCTGTTCACCCTCGGGACGGTCGTCCTCGTGGTGATCGCGGGTGCGGCGACCGTCGCCTCACCCTGGCTCGTCTGGCTCTCTGCGGACGGAGATCCCGCACAGCTGGCCCTGGCGACCGCGTTCGCCTACTGGTGCATGCCCCAGATCCTCTTCTACGGCCTCTACGCTTTGCTCGGTGAGGCGCTGAACGCCCGCCGCATCTTCGGGCCGTTCACGTGGGCACCTGTGGTCAACAACGTGATCTCCATCATCGGATTCCTCCTGATCGCCGCTTTCTTCGGGGGGCCGCTGACGGACGTTCCCGACTGGACTCCGGAGATGATCGCCGCCCTGGGCGGGACGGCGACACTGGGGATCGTGGTTCAGGCCGGAGTCCTTCTCCTGTTCTGGCGGCGGACGGGACTCTCCTTGAAGCCCGACTTCCGCTGGCGCGGTGTAGGTCTCGGCGCCACCGGCCGCCTCGCGGGTTGGACTCTCCTCATGGCAATCGCGAGCCTCACCGCGGGAACCATCCAGGGACGCATCGCCTTCGCCGCTGCCGGCGACGGGGCGTCGGTGGCCACGATGCAGTATGCCTGGCTCATCTTCATGCTGCCGTACTCCATCATCGTGCTCTCGATCGGTACGCCGTATTTCACACAGATCAGCGAGCACGCCGCAGCGGGTCGAGATGATGAGGTCCGCGCGGACATCACGCGCAGCATCCGGACGCTCTTCCTCTTCATCGCTGTCGCCATGGCCGCGCTCATCGCGGCCATCATTCCCGCTTCTCGCGTCTTCACCGAGAACGCCGCCGATGCCGAAGCCGCCGCGCTCGTACTCCTCTGCTATCTGGTGAGTCTGCTCCCGCTCACCGTCCTCTTCATCGTGCAACGGACCTTCTACGCGTACGGCGACACACGCACGCCGTTCTGGTTCACCCTGTTTCAGAGCGTTCTCATCGTCATCACGGCTCTCGTCGCCCAAGGGCTCTACGTCGCCGACATCATCCCGGTCACGGCGTTGGCGGCCGCCATCGCGCTCGGTCAGTCTCTCGCGAGCACGATCCAGACAATCGTCGCCAGCTGGCTCCTGCACCGGAAGATCGGTGGACTACGAATCGGAACCTGGGTGACAGCCATCCTGCGGTTCGCGGTCGCGGCCATCCCCGCCGGGTTCGCGGGCTGGGGGGTGTTCCTCCTTCTCGGCGGCCCGAGCGGCTGGACCACGGACAACAAGATCTTCGGAGCCGTCGGCACTGCGATCATCGGCCTCGCCGTGGTCGTGGTCTACGTCGCCATCCTCGCCGCGATGCGGGCCCCGGAGCTCAAGGCTGCCGGTGGTCTGGTCCGCAGGTTCCTCCCCGGACGCTGAGCCACCCGCACTGGCGGGGGAATGCCTCGCGGTTACCATGGGTTGAAGCACTCGAAGGTCATTCGACTGCAGTTTCTAAGACGGAGAGCACATGCGTCAGGTCATCATCATCGGCTCCGGCCCCGCCGGATTCACGGCTGCCATCTACGCGGCCCGAGCGAACCTCAAGCCGCTGCTCATCGCGAGCTCGGTCGAAGTCGGCGGCGAGCTGATGAACACCACCGAAGTCGAGAACTATCCCGGGTTCCCCGAGGGCATCCAGGGCCCGGAGCTGATGGCGAAGTTCCAGGAGCAGGCGGAGAAGTTCGGCACCGAGGTCGTCTACGACGACGTCACCGAACTGCAGCTCGACGGACCCGTCAAGAAGGTCATCCTCGGCAGCGGTGTCGAGCACGAGGCGCAGTCCGTGATCTATGCGACGGGCTCGGCGTACCGCAAGCTCGGCATCGAGGGCGAAGAGCGCCTGTCCGGCTACGGCGTCTCCTGGTGCGCCACGTGCGACGGATTCTTCTTCCGCGAGAAGACGATCGCGGTCGTCGGCGGCGGCGACTCGGCGATGGAGGAGGCGACCTTCCTCACGCGTTTCGCGGAGAAGGTCTACGTCATCCACCGCAAGGACACGCTGCGTGCCTCGAAGATCATGCAGGAGCGCGCGTTCGCGAACGAGAAGATCGAGTTCGTGTGGAACAGCGAGGTCGCCGAAGTCCTCGGTGGCGACTCCGTCAGCGGCGTGCAGCTGCGCTCGACGGTCGACGGCACCCTGCGCGACCTGCCGATCGATGGCCTGTTCATCGCGATCGGTAACGACCCGCGCACCCACCTCGTGCACGACAAGCTCGAGTTGACGCCCGAGGGCACGATCTGGGTCGACGGCCGCTCGTCGAAGACCTCCGTGCCCGGTGTGTTCGCCGCGGGTGACGTCATCGACCCCACGTACCGTCAGGCCATCACCGCTGCCGGCACGGGCACGGTCGCGGCCCTCGACGCGGAGCACTTCCTCGCGGACCTCGAGGACGCATCCGTCGAGGTCCCGGCTGCGGAGGCCGCCGAGATCCTCACCGCCTCGGCATAGTCCGGGAACACTTTCCCCTCGTCGGCTGTTATAGCAGACGAACCTCGAATCAAGGAGATCTCTGATGAGTGCAAAGGCTACGAGCCAGGCGACCTGGGAGCAGGACGTTCTGCAGGCCGACGGTCCCGTGCTGGTGGACTTCTGGGCCGAGTGGTGTGGACCGTGTCGTATGGTCGCGCCGGTCCTGGACGCGATCCAGGCGGACAACCCCGACAAGATCACCATCCTCAAGCTCAACGTCGACGAGAACCCCCAGCTGGCCATGAAGTACCAGATCACGTCGATCCCCGCGATGAAGGTCTTCCAGGGCGGAGAGGTCAAGACGACCATCATCGGCGCCAAGCCGAAGCCCGCGCTCGAGAAGGACCTCGCCGCGTTCATCGGCTGACGTTCTGAGCCGAAAGGGCCGCACCTCCCGGGGAGGTGCGGCCCTTTCTCGTTTTCTGCATACTCAGGCCGTGTCAGTCGATGCGGTGCTCGGTCACGGCATCGAAGGTGAGCCGCAGGTTGTCAGCGATGCGGTCGTACTCGGCCTGCACGATCCGCGTGAACAAGAAGTCGAGCACCGTGAGCTGGGCGATGCGACTCGCCATCGCGCCGGAGCGGAACGTCGATTCCGAGACCGCTGTCAGCAACACCAGCGAGGAGGCCTGGGCGAGGGGCGAGCGGGGGTTGTTCGTGATGGCGATCGTGAGCGCACCGGCACGCGCCGCCGTCTCCACAGACTGCACGATCTCGAGCGTGCGCCCCGAGTGGGAGATGGCGATCGCGACGTCGCGATCGTCCAGGAGAGCCGCGCCCGTGAGCGCCAGGTGGAGATCGGTGCGCGCTTGCGCCCAGAACCCCCCTCGATGCAGCTTCTGTTCGAGATCCATCGCGGCGAGCCCGCTGGAGGCCGCGCCGTAGATGTCGATCCGCCGTGCCTCGCGGATCGCGGAGACGCAGCGCTCCAGTTCCTCGACGTCGATCTGTCGAGCCGTCTGCTCGATCGCCGCAGCCTCGGAGAACGCGACTTTGCGCACCGTCGTCGTCGCATCGTCGTCGCGGTCGACATCCGCTCCCGAGACGCGAAAGCGCTCGCGATCCGAAGCGCTGCGGGTCAGTTCCCCGGCGAGCGCGAGCCGCAACTCCGGGTAGCCGACGAATCCGATGCGCTGCGCGAATCGCGCGATGCTCGCCGGAGACGTGCCGCACGCGACGGCGAGCTGGGTGATGGAGGCATCGACGACCGACTGAGGGTGGGCAAGGACGTGATCGCTGATGCGGGCCTCCGTCGCCGTCAGGCCCGATCGTCGCTGGTGGATGGCTGTCACGACGCTGTTCGGCATCCCCTCATGATGTCAGGACTGTTTCGTGTTAAAAACATTTTTTCGACGATGCTTGCGCTTGTGAAAATTATTGTCCAGAGTGGCTAGTGCGCGTCGGGCTTGTGCACGATCCGCCGAACGACAGAGGTGTCCACCGCGCCCCCGCCACACGGGCACATCCAGGTCTCCTCTGTTCCCAGCAGGGGGAGTCGCCATCGCGAGCGGCTCTCACACCATTCGAGAGGAACCTCATGCGACACAAATCGACGCGCTATGCGCTCACCGCCGCCGTTCTCGCCTCGGGCCTCGCCGTGGCCGGCTGTGCTCCGGCATCCTCCGGCGCGGACGGCGGGGGCGAAGATGTCACGCTCAAGATCTGGTCCTGGCAGGCATCGTCCTCTCCCAAGTGGGAGGCCGTGTTCGACGTCTACGAGAAGTCGCACCCTGGAGTGACGGTGGAGTTCGAAGGCTTCCAGCCCACCGAGTACAACCAGATCCTGGCCACCGGTCTCGAAGGCCGCGACGGTCCCGACATCGCCATGCTCCGCGCCTACGGCGGTGTGCAGCCCGCGATCCAGTCCGAGCAGATCGTGCCCATCGACGACATCGTCGACGGGCTGGATCAGTTCGATCCGACGGTCCTGCGCGCCGCCCAGGGCAAGGACGACGGAAAGACCTACGGCGTCCCCTTCGCGTACCAGACGATGCAGATGTTCTACAACAAGACACTGTTCGACGAGAAGGGTCTCGAGGAGCCGACCGACTGGGACGAGTTCATCGACCTTCAGGAGACGCTCCTCGACGAGGGCATCACCCCTATGGCTCTCGGAGCCCGGGAGGACTGGGTGCTGCCGATGTTTCACGACATCGTCGGCTCTGCCCGCTACGGGGGAGCGGACTTCGAGGAGAAGGTGCTCAGCGGAGAGGCCGACTTCACCGACCCCGCCTACGTGTCTTCGCTGCAGATCGTCAAGGACATGCAGAAGTACCTCGACAAGAATGTCAACGCGATCGCGGTCGCCGATGCAGTGCTGCAGTTCACCTCGGGTCAGGCGGCGCAGTGGCCCGGTGGTTCCTTCGACCTGCCGACCTTCCAGAACTCGGCGCCCGACACCGAGTGGGGCGTCTACGAAGTCCCGCCGGCACCGGACAGCGCGCTCGATCACGCCGTGACGCCCGGCTACGCGGACGGAAGCTTCGGGATCAACGCCTCCAGCAACAACCAGGAGGCGGCGACGGAGTTGCTCAACTGGATGACCACCGAGGAGTTCGGTCAGCTCGTCGCCGACGAGGTCGACCAGTTCTCGGCGCTTCCGGGGGTCACCTACTCCGACCCGCTCATGCAGGAGATGAACGAGCAGTACACGGCCAACCCGGCCCCGTACCTGCTCCTCGTCGACTTCCGCTACGGCGACCCCACCGGAACGGCGGTGCTCGGACCGGACATCCAGGCGATGTTCCTCGGAGAGAAGACGCCCGAGCAGCTCGGTAGTGACCTGCAGTCCGGCGTCTCCACCTGGTTCACGCCCGCTTCCTGATCCCCACGTGGTGGGGGTGCCACTCCGGCACCCCCACCACAGAGCGAAGGACACTCCCATGGCTCTGACCCTCTCCCTCCGGCGCCGGAAGACTACGCGCCGCCCCCGCACGGGCATCGCACTGACCACTCCCACCGCGGCGCTGTTCGTACTCCCTGCCGCCGTGTTGTTCGCGGTGCTGATCCTGTATCCGATGCTCGCCGCCCTCAGCTACTCCTTCTTCGACTGGCAGGGAACCCGGCAGGGCGGCTTCGCGGGAGTCGGCAACTACATCACGCTCCTCACGACGGAGCCCTACGCTTCTGAGCTGTGGAACGCGTTCGGCCACAATCTGCTGCTGTTCGGCGGCGCCCTCGTGTTCCAGAACTCCCTTGGCCTCGGCATCGCGACGCTGCTGCACCGGCGCAAACGCACCAAGCGGTTCTTCCAGACGATCTTCGCTCTGCCCTACCTGGTCAGCCCCATGGTCATCGGCTACCTGTGGTCGCTCATGCTGTCGCCACTATTCGGGCCGGTGAACGCCATCCTCCGGGGCGTGGGACTCGAAAGCCTCGCCCTGCCGTGGCTCGGTGATCCCCAGCTGGCGATCTGGGTCATCGTGCTCGTGAGCGCCTGGCAGTGGATCGGTTTCCCGATCCTGCTCTACGGTGCAGCGCTGGGCGGCATTCCGGAGGAGATCGAAGAGGCGGCGTCTCTCGACGGCGCCACCGCCGGCAAGCGCTTCCGCTACATCACCCTGCCGATGCTGACTCCGACGATCGGCATCATCACCGTGCTCACCTTCATCGGGAGCATGGAAGCGATGGCGATCCCGTTCGCCCTGGCCGGATCGAATGGCGCGCCGGCGGGATCCACCGATGTGATGATGCTGCTCTTCTACCGCACGGCCTTCGAGTCGGGGAATCCGAACTCGATCGGCGTCTCCTCCGCGCTCGCCACCGTCCTGTTCATCTTCATCATGGTCATCTCGGTCGTGATCACCTCGACCATGCGTCGCGCCGAACGAAAGCTGTTCTGATGAGCACTGTCCTCGATACCCGCCCCGAGCCCACCACCGAGGCGATCGTCTCCGGCCGTCCCACAGCTCCACGCCGTCGGTCGCAACGCACCTCCGACACCCCTTTCATCGGGAGACTGTTCGCGAACGTCTTCCTGTGGGGCTATGCGCTGATCGCCATCGGTCCGCTGCTGCTGATGGTCAACAACTCGCTGCGCACACAGCAGCAGATCGCGACCGAGCCGCTCGGACTCCCGGTTCCTCCGACGTTCACGAGTTTCCAGAGCGCGTGGATCACGGCGTCCTTCGACACCTACTTCGTCAACTCGATCACCGTCACCGTGGGCTCTGTCATCGTGACCACCGTCGTCTCCGTGCTCGCGGCCTACGCGTTCGCGCGAGCCCGCGCGAAGTTCTTCCGGGGCATCGAGGCGGTGTTCCTGTCGGGGCTGATGCTTCCGGTGCACCTCGCGATCCTGCCGCTGTTCTACCTCCTCGATTCACTCAGGATGACCAGCAACGTCTTCAGCCTGATCCTGGTCTACGGAGCTCTCGGCATCCCGTTCACGACGTTCGTCCTCACGGTGTTCTTCCGCGCGCTGCCGATCGAGCTCGAGGAAGCGGCTCGTATCGACGGTGCGGGTCCGTTCCGGACCTTTGTGCAGATTCTGCTTCCGCTCGTCCGGCCCGCTCTCGCCACGGTCATCGTCTTCCGCTTCGTGCCGGTGTGGAACGACTTCTTCTACCCGCTGATCCTTCTGCGCGACCGCGACTCGTACACCCTGCCCGTGGGGCTCACACGATTCTTCGGCGAGTACTCGACGGACTGGCCGCAGCTCTTCGCCGGCCTGACGATCGCGACGATCCCGCTGGTGGTGCTGTTCTTGCTGGCCACGAAGCAGATCATCAGCGGTCTCACTTCGGGCATGAGCAAGTGATCCCTCGATGGTGAACGGTGCCCCGGGTTCCGCCTGGGCCGCACTGCGGAGCATGGCGGGCGTCGATACGCTCGAGCTTCTCGGCACGCTGTCCGCCGACGATCCGACGCCCGTCAGCGAGGAGAGCCTGTTCGACCTCGCCTCGCTCACCAAGGTGTTCACCGCTGTCGCCGCATTGCGTCTGGTCGATGCCGGGCTCATCGCGCTCGACGAGCCGTGCGCCGCTGTGCTGTCGATCGGTTCCGGTCCGGGCTCCGGAGCGATCACGCTCCGACACCTGCTCCTGCACACCTCCGGACTACCTGCGGAAGGCGGGATGTGGCGCTCGGGACTGCGTGGCGCAGCGCTCCAGCGTGCGATCGTGGCAGCAGATCTCGTGAGCGCACCTGATACCGAGCACCGATACTCGGACGTGGGATTCATCGCCGTCGGCACGCTTCTCGAACGTGTATCGGGCCGCCCGCTCGCACAGCTCATCGCCGAAGTCGCGGCGCTGCTCGGCGCCGACACTCTCACGTGGAGTCCGGATCCTCGCCATAGTGTCGCCACCGAGATCCAGCCGCACCGTGGTCTCGTCCGCGCCGAGGTGCACGATGAGCTCGCCTCAGCGCTCGGTCGGCCCGCGGGGCACGCCGGGCTGTTCGGCACCGTGCACGACGTCGCCGCGCTGGCGCGCATGATCCGTGACGACGGCGGCGGCCCGCGCCGACGTGTGCTCTCCGCCGCGTCCGCCCGGATGCTCACGGTTCCCGCGCCCGCGGTCCGGGCCGACGGGTTCGAGCAGGCGCTGGGATTGCGTGTGCGCCAGCGGTCGTGGATGGGTGACGGCGAAGCGGTCGGTCATACCGGATTCACCGGGACGGCATTCGCCGTGAATCCGCGCACGGGGGACTTCGGCGTACTGCTCCTCAACCGTGTGCATCCCACGCGGGAGGACGCCGACGTCACCGGCGTACGGAGGGAGTACTTCGCCTTCCTCTCCCCCGACAAGGCTTCCGATCCCCTGGATGGCGACCCTCAGCGCGGATAGAGCAGAACGGCGTCACCGTAGAACTCGTCGACGCGTTGGGGCGCGCTGTGGAGACGGTCGAATGAGCGCTCCCCGTTGATCGCCTCGCGAAGCGAGGACGAGCCCCAGAGTCGGTCTAGCGCATAGCCGACGTCTCCGGGGTCCAGTCGTTCGCCGGCATTCAGGCTGCGCACGTGTTCTGGAGCGGCGGCCCGGGCGCACTGGAGAATGGCGAGTGCAGTCCCCACAGGGTCATAGGCGCGGTAATCGGCGATGTGCAGCTGAATGCCGCGCGCGGTTTCACCTGCGTGCTTGTGGAACGTGGGCTGGAACGCGATCTCGCGGATCTGCACGCCGGGGAGGTCCCGTTCTCGAAGCGCTGCTGCGAACTCGGCGGAGAGGAAGGGCGCCCCGATCGTCTCGAACGGGCGCGTTGTGCCCCGTCCTTCGCTCAGGGTCGTCCCCTCCACCAGTCCCGTGCCGGCGAAGGCATAGACGGAATCGAGAGTGGGGATGTTCGGCGAAGGCGGTACCCAGGCCAAACCCGTCTCCGTCCAGTCAGCGGCGGGGTTCCAGTTCTCCAGAGTGATCACGCGCAGGTCGATGCTCAACCCCTCCTCCGCGAGGTCTCGGACCGCGAACAGACGTGCGAGCTCACCTGCTGTCAGGCCGTGTCGCTGGTGGATGTCGCTGCGTCCGACGAAGCTCGTGAACCGGGGTTCGCTCACACCGGGGCCGCTGAGCACCGCACCGCCGAGAGGATTGGGGCGGTCGAGGACGGTGAAGGGGAGCCCGAGGCGCGCCGCACTGCGCATGGCGTCGAACATGGTCCAGATGTAGGTGTAGAAGCGCACCCCGATGTCCTGCATGTCGAAGACGAGCGCATCGACGCCGGACTCGAGGATCATCTCGTCGAGACGGTCTCCCTCGGCCAGATAGGTGTCGCTGAAGGGAAGCCCTGAGTGTGCGTCTCGCTCGATGGATGTGCTCTCCCCCGCTTGGACGGAGCCGTCCAAGCCGTGTTCAGGACCGAACAGATGATGCAATCGGGCGCCGGCGGCCACGAGTGCATCGATGTTCCTGGACAGGTCGGGCATCGTGCCGGTGAAGTTCGTGAGCAGACCGACGCGTGCACCGATGAGAAGGTGCGGATCTGCAGCCGCGCGTTCCGCGCCGGTGCGTGTGCGTGACGCCATGACGAACTCCCTTGTCTCATGAACGCGGAAGAACCTGGGTCGGATTGTGGGCCAGCCGCATTGCTGTCACCTTTTTACCAGTGTTCCATGATTTATGAAAATCATGTTCACGAAACGGGTGCGCGAAACCCGCTTACCAGGTTGCCGTGCTCAGGAAGCGTCGGCGACGGTGGGGTCCCAGCGACGGTGGCGCTGGGTCTCGTCCAGCAGGCCCCACACGGCAGAGGTCAGTTCGGGGTACTCCAGGGCGATCTGCCGCAGCACCCGATAGTGCCGGGCGGCATTGGGTCGCACGCCGTCGTTCGCGTTGATGTTGTCGGCCCGGAGGAGGTACACGACGAGCTCGTCGATGCTCGGCAGTTCTTCCATGAACTCCCAGGGGTCTTCACCACCGAGAAGACGTTCCTGGATGAGCACCGCGAGTTCGTCAGCCGCTTCGGCGCGCAGCACTTCCAGGCTGGCGCGGCGCTGTACGGACTCGGACATACGTCAAGCCTACGTCTCCCGTACGGCCTTCCGGCGCCGTACGGTCAGTTCATCGCTCATCTCCTCGAGCTCCTTGCCCTTCGTCTCCGGCACCTTGAAGAACACGAAGAAGAACGAGAGGAGGGCGAAGAACGCATAGAACCCGTAGGCGAACGTGAGGCCGATCTCCGCAAACGCGGGGAACGTCGTCGAGATGAAGAAGTTGGCCACCCACTGGGCGGCGGCGGCGACGGCGAGAGCTCCCGCGCGGATCGAATTGGGGAAGATCTCGCCGAGGAGGACCCATACCAACGGACCCCAGCTCGCCCCGAAGAAGACCACGAAACCGTTCGCGCAGATCAAGGCGATGGTCGCCCAGGGATCGGGAAGGGTCGCCGTCCCCTGCGCATCGAGTGTCCCGAACGAGAACGCGAGCGCCATGAGTCCCAGCGTCACTGTCATACCCACCGAGCCGACGAGCAGCATGATGCGCCGGCCGACCCTGTCGACGAGCAGGATGGCGACGATGGTCACCACGATGTTCGTGACCGACGTGATCACCGACGTGAGCAATGCGCTGGATTCGTCGAAGCCGACCGACTGCCACAGGGTGGTCGAGTAGTAGAAGATCACGTTGATGCCCACGAACTGCTGGAACACCGAGAGCAGGATCCCCACCCAGACGATCGGCTTGAGGCCGAGACGGCTTCCGCGCAGGTCGCGCAGCGACTCCGAGCGTTCGGTGTCGATCGTGCCGGTGATCTCCGTGATCTTCGCATCGACGTCGATCGTCCCCGTGACGGTCTCCAGCACCTCTGCGGCACGCTTCAACTCGCCCTTGCGCACCAGGTAGCGCGGTGATTCCGGCAGACGCAGCGACATGATGCCGTAGACCAGCGCGGGGATGGCCTCGACGATGAACATCCAGCGCCACGCGGTGAGTCCCCACAGCGGCTGATCGGCGGCACCGGCGAGGCCCGCGAGCAGAGCATCGGAGAGCAGCGCGGCGAAGATACCGGTCACGATCGCGAGTTGCTGCAGTGACCCCAGACGACCACGAATCGCGGCCGGCGATACCTCGGCGATGTAGGCCGGGGCGATGACGGATGCCGCACCCACCCCGAGTCCGCCGATCACACGCCAGACGATCAGGTCGACGACACTGAACGCGAGCCCGGAACCGATCGCGGAGACGAAGAACAGCGTCGCAGCGCCCACCATCACCGGGATGCGTCCGTACTTGTTGGACACCGGTCCGGCGAACCATGCACCGACCGCACAGCCGATCAACGCCGACGACACCGCGAAGCCCTTGAGAGCCGTTCCGAGATCGAATCCCGAGACGTCACCCGCGAGCGCGTCGACGGCGCCGTTGATCACCGCGGTATCGAAACCGAACAGGAATCCGCCCAACGCCGCGGCGATACTGACCGCGATCACACGGCGTTGGACGCTTGCGGGACCCTCTGCTGCGGACATGACATTCCCCCCTCGTCGTCGAGATGACGCGAGTCTAAGGGACCGAAACGGCCCCGGGGATGTCATCGCGCCGAGCCGTAGCCGCTTTCGCCGAGCTCGTCGAGGATCCGATTGAGGTCCTGGATGGAAGCGAAATCAATCGTGACCTGGCCTTTACGAGCGCCGAGGGCGATCTTGACCCGGGTGTTCAGTCGGTCGCCGAGTTTGCCAGCCACCTCGTCGAGATACGCGCGGCGCGCCCCCGGGGTCGCCTTCGCCGACTTGCCGGCGGCCGGCTGCGCCTTCGCCGCCTCCTCCGTCGCGCGCACCGAAAGGTCTTCGTTCACGACCTTGTCGGCGAGGCGCTGCATCGACTCCGGAGTCTCGAGGCTGAGGATCGCGCGGGCATGTCCAGCCGTGAGCACTCCGGCTGCGACCCGCTGCTGCACGGGGACCGGCAGCTTGAGCAGACGGATGGTGTTGCTGATCTGCGGACGCGAGCGACCGATCCGTGTGGCGAGCTCTTCCTGGGTGATGCCGAAGTCATCGAGCAGCTGCTGGTATGCCGACGCTTCTTCCAGCGGATTCAGCTCGGAGCGGTGCAGGTTCTCCAGGAGGGCGTCGCGCAAAAGGTCTTCATCGGCGGTGTCGCGGACGATCGCGGGGATGACGTCGAGACCGGCCTCACGTGCGGCACGGGTACGCCGCTCCCCCATGATGAGCTCGTAGTCGCCTGTCGCGTTCTTGCGGACGACCACGGGCTGCAGCACACCGAACTCGCGGACGCTGTGCACGAGTTCCGCCAGGTCATCGGCATCGAAATGCGTACGCGGCTGTCGGGGGTTCGCGACGATCGAGTTCGGATCCACCTGGATCAGGTGGATTCCGGGCACCTCTTCGAGCTCAGGAGTCTCGGAATCCGGACCGATCGTCGCCTCCGTCTCCGCCGGTCGCAGACTGGATCCGGGGAAGAAGACGTCGACGGGACGCTCCGCCTGATCTGCGGTGGGGATCAGCGCCCCGATTCCCCGACCGAGCCCTGTGCGCTTCGCCATCATTTCTCCTTGCTCTGCGTCGCGATGCGCGACGCGATCTCGACGGCAGCTTCGCGGTACGCGATCGCGCCGGCGGACTGCCCATCGTAGGCGATCACCGTCTGGCCGAAACTCGGGGCCTCCGATACTCGGACGGACCGAGGGATCACCGTCTCCAGCACCTGATCCGGGAAGTGTGTACGCACTTCTTCCGCGACCTGCTGCGCGAGGCGCGTACGTCCGTCGAACATGGTCAGCAGGATCGTCGAGAGGTGAAGAGCCGGGTTCAGGTGCTTCTGGATCATCTGGATGCTCCCGAGGAGCTGGCTCAGACCCTCCAACGCGTAGTACTCGCATTGAATCGGGATGAAGACCTCGGATGCGGCCGTGAACGCATTGATGGTGAGCAGCCCGAGGGAAGGAGGGCAGTCGATGATGACGAAATCCATCGCGTTGTCGACGAGGTAGTCCTCCAGTGCTCGACGGAGGCGGTGCTCCCTCGCCACCTGGGCGACCAACTCGATCTCCGCGCCCGCCAAGTGGATGGTGCTGGGGGCGCAGAAGAGGTTGGGGTCTTCCGGGCTCGGCTGCACGATCTCCGCGAGAGGGAACTCGTCGATCAGGACGTCATAGACACTGGGGGTCTCGGCGCTATGGGGGACTCCCAGGGCAGTGGAGGCGTTTCCTTGCGGGTCGAGGTCGATGACCAGCACCTTCGCCCCCAGGCCAGCAAGCGCCGAGGCGATGTTCACTGCCGACGTGGTCTTGCCGACGCCCCCCTTCTGGTTGGAGACGGTCAGAACTCGGGTATCCCCCGCGAACTCCACCTTCGCTGCCTCAAGCGCGCGCCTCCGGGCAGAGAGGTCGGCGAGTTCCCGCGCGAGCGGTGTGTCCATCCCGAACGATTCGTTCGCCGATGTCTTCTCGGACTGTTTCACGTGAAACATCCACTCCTTTCGGGGCCGCGTTCCACTCTAATCGCACGGGGCGACGTTGGATGACGACCAGGCTCTCCCGCGCTCGTCACGGTTCTTCGGAGAAGGTCCCGACGGTCGTTTCACGTGAAACATCGCGCGTCGACACATCTATACGGGTGGCCCTCCCCAAAGGGCAATCTGCTCGACGATCCTCAGCTTCACCGCTTTCCGCGCACTGACCGTCACCCGCCCCGTTCGCGTCCACGTCGGATCGAACTCCGTCTTCTCACACCCACTCGGTCGGGCGCGCCGGCAGCGTCAGCATTCGGACAGTCGCACCAGTGAATGTTTCACGTGAAACGTTGTTCTGAACCGGGGATAGAGGGCCACCTACGGGCGAGCACCACGACGCCTACGAGGAGTGAGAGGTCAGCGTGCACGCGACCACGAGCGCACCGATGCGCCCCAGGGATGGCACACGACGAACACAGATGCCCCGGACGGCCTTCCCGAGCTGCACGGAAGCGCAGTCCCAACGATGGAGCGAGCGGCATACGCCTACATGCGACCAGCGGCAGAGGAAACGCACTCAGCTCGTCAGGCGCAGTTTCACGTGAAACATCCTTCCGCCCAGCCGGGGATACCGCACATGGGGACGACGGAAACCACAAGAAGGCGAGGGGGTCGTCATGCAGCAGAGAGCAATACGTGAAGCCCCGCATGAACTTCCCGAGGAACCACGCAAACCGGATCAGGCGTCCCCGACCACACGGAGGGAGGTATCGAAACGGTGCGTGCCGCCACGATCTCCTACTGTGCGGCGATACCGAGAATGTGGGGCCGCTCTGCCAGGCGCCGTTTCACGTGAAACATCATCAAACGGCACCACTCTGTGAGCTGAGCACCGACGACTCCTCGCAAGAATCACCGCAGTCTTCAGTGGCCAGGACCAGACCACGCCCGTACGCATGCGTCACGTTCCGTTCTCATCCCCGCCCCCAGACGGGCGCCGGCACCACAGCACCCCGGTCCGAGGGACGTGCGTCTCCGTTTCACGTGAAACATCATTGGAAAGCAAGCACTCCGTCGGTGTCGCCTCAGCGGCTCGAAACGCGACGACACCGGAGCATCCACGACGATGCACTGCGTGAAGCGGCTCGCGTGGTCCGCACCGACAGCTGAACGCGATACCCACACCGCCCTCCGCGACGCCACGTCGACGCCGACTCCTCAAGCGCCGATCGGTGCTCTCTCCGAGAGAGCCTCCACCGACACCAGAAGCCCCAAGGCTTCGTGCCGGCGAACTCCACCGCAGACAAAGGCGGGGTGTTTCACGTGAAACACCCCGCCTTGATGTCAGGAGGAACT
>NZ_JRKC01000036.1:0-28745 GCF_000800925.1 Microbacterium sp. ZOR0019
GGACGGGGGGACGGGGGGACGGGGGGACGCGAGAACGGCCGCCCCGAAAGGGACGGCCGTTCTCGTGAAGGATGTGTGCGTCAGACCATCTTGGTGACCTGGTCGAACGACAGCTCGACCGGGGTCTCGCGCTCGAAGAGCGAGACGAGGACCGTGAGCTTGCCGCTCTCGGGCTTGATCTCGCTGATCGAACCGGGAAGCCCCGCGAACGAGCCTTCCTTGATCGTGATGGTCTCGCCGACCTCGAAGTCGACCTCGGCGGGGAGCGGACGAGCGACGGCGACGCCGCCCTTCGACGCGATGTTCTTGGCCGTGGGGACGTCCTTGACCTCGACGAGCGACTTCAACATGTTGAAGGCCTCTTCGAAGCGCAGCGGCGTCGGGTTGTGAGCGTTGCCCACGAAGCCGGTGACACCCGGGGTGTGACGCACGACCGACCAGGTGTCTTCCGTGAGCTCCATGCGCACCAGCACGTAGCCGGGGATGCGCACGCGGGTGACCATCTTGCGCTGGCCGTTCTTGATCTCGACCACGTCTTCCATCGGGACCTCGACCTGGTAGATCTCGTCCTCGACCTCGAGCGTCGACTTGCGCTGCTCGATGTTGGCCTTCACCTTGCGCTCGAAACCGGCGTAGGAGTGGATGACGTACCACTTGCCGGGGAGCATGCGCAGGTCCATACGGAAGGCCTCGTACGGGTCTTCTTCCGCACCCTCGTCCGCCGCGGAGTCCTCGTCGCTCTGGACTTCATCGGCACCGACCTCGGGACCGTCGTAGGGGGTGACCTCTTCGGCCGCAGCCGCGTCGTGGTCGGCGGCCTCTTCGGCCACAGATTCGTTGAGGACCTCAGCGGCAGCCTCAGACTCTGCCGCTTCGTCCAGGTTGAGAGCGTCGTTCACGATCGCGTCCGCCTCCGGGTCGTCGATGTCGATGTCGATGTCTTCCGTGCCGTCTTCTTCGCCGTCTTCGCCTTCGACGTGGACCGCGACGTGCTCGGCCGAGGTGACCGAGAGCTCCTCCGCGGCGAGGACGTTGCCCTCCTGGGCCTCGTCCTCCTCGCTGGACTGCTCTGCGGCGGTCGCCCAGTCGGCGTCGTCGGAATATCGTTCAGACACGTTGCTTCTTCTCCATAGCTGCGGCGTGAGCCGCGGGGGTCATCAGCCAGGGATTCCGAACACCCAGTGCGTCACGAATGCGAACAGCGTGTCCAAGCCGTAGACGATGCCCATGACGATGATCACGAAGACGAGCACGACACCGGTGAACTTGAACAGCTCCTTGCGAGTCGGGGTGACGACCTTGCGGAGCTCGGCGATGACCTGGCGGATGAACAGGGCGATGCTCCCGAAGAACCGGGAGAAGGGGTTGCCCTTCTTCTCGCGGGTGGCGCCGGCCGCGACGACCTCGCCGCGCGGTTCGTCCTGATCCATCCTGAATGTACCTTTCGTGTGTCAGCGTTGCGCTGACGCGCAGGGCGGACAGGAATCGAACCTGCAACCTGCGGTTTTGGAGACCGCTGCTCTGCCAATTGAGCTACCGCCCTAGAGACCGGGAGGTCTCGGGGTGTTCTCCCCATTCTGCCGCCGTGACCGTGGTCGGGAGACCCCAGGCATGGCGAAAGAATGCAGACAACAACTGCCCCACAAGCATACGGCATCGATCCGGTCGCGCCGAACCGGGATCGCGATGGCGTGTTCTTGTTAGGCTCGGCGAGCGTGTGCAGGAGGAGGGAGCGCCGGTGAGCGCTGAAGTGCAGCAGTTCCAGGTGGATCTGCGCGGAGTCGTCGATCTGCTCAGTCGACACATCTACTCCAGCCCCCGGGTGTACCTGCGGGAGCTTCTGCAGAACGCCCGCGACGCGATCACGGCGCGTCGCGAGGTCGACGGCGGGGGCGGACGCATCCGGATCACTCCGCTGACCGCCGAGAGCGGCGAGTTCGTGCTGCGCGACGACGGCGTGGGGCTCACCGTGACCGAGGTCGCCGATCTGCTCGCGACCGTCGGCCGAAGCTCCAAGCGCGACATCTTCGACCTGCCGCGCAGCGACTACCTCGGACAGTTCGGCATCGGACTGCTGAGCTGCTTCATGGTCGCCGACACGATCGTCATCCGCTCCCGCAGCGCCCGCGGCGGGGCCTCCGTGGAGTGGACGGGAAGTGCGGACGGCACGTTCCAGGTGGCCGAGATCGACGAGGAGCTGCCGATCGGCACCAGCGTGCATCTCGTCCCGCGCTTCGACGCCGGAGACCTGCTGCGCCCGGCCAGCGTGCACGAACTGGCGACGACATTCGGGGAGTTCCTGCCGGTGCGGGTCACGATCGACACCACCTCCGGCGACATCGACATCACCCGGGATGCGCCGTTCCTCGAGGCCGCGCAGGACCCGGAGGCCGCCGTGAGCTACGGACGCGACCTCCTCGGGGCCGGCCCTCTCGATGTCATCGAGCTGAGCGAGCCGGCCACCGGCACCCGCGGCCTCGCCTACGTGCTGCCCTACGCCCCGCCTCCCGGTGCACGTCAGGCGACGCGCATGTATCTGGGACGGATGCTGCTGTCCGAGCGCGTCGACGACGTGCTGCCCGAGTGGGCCTTCTTCGTCCGCGCCGTGGTGGATTCCACCGGGCTCGCACCCACCGCGAGCCGGGAGTCGCTCGTCGAGGACGAGGCCCTGGAGCGCGTGCGCGAGCAGCTCGGCGCCGGCATCCGCCGCTGGGTGCTCGAGCTCGGACTGAGCGAGCCGCACCGCCTGGCGCAGTTCGTCGCCGTGCACGAGGTCGGACTGAAGTCGCTCGTCCGCCACGACGAGGAGTTGGCCCGTTTCATCTCCCGCTGGCTGACCGTCGAGACGACGCACGGCACCCTCCGGATCGGCGACCTCGTCGAGCGTCACCCGCACATCCGGTACGCGAACACCGTGGACGAGTTCCGCCAGGTGGCCGGCATCTCCCCCGGCGGCGAGGTACTGGTCAACGGAGGGTATCTCTACGACGCCGATCTGATCCGGATGCTTCCCGACCTGTACTCGCACGTCACGGTCGAGCAGGTCGATGTGACCGCCGAGCTGGACCGCCTCGATCCTCCGCCTCTCGACGACCGCGATGCCGCCGTCGCACTGGAGGCCCGCGCCGAGGCCGTGCTCACGGCATCCGGATGCTCCGTGGTGGTGCGCTCCATCGACCGCCCCGACCTCGCAGGACTCTACGTCGCCGACCCCGAGGTGCTGCGCGCGATCGACCGCGGCCGCACCAAGGGTGTCACCGGGGCGCTCTGGGGCGGGGTGCTGGACCGCATCGACCGGACGCTGTCGTCCGGACGCCAGGAAGATCTCCGTGCACGTCTGTGCCTGAACTGGTCGAACCGTGTTGTCCGCGCGCTGGTGCGCGTGCACGACGACGCCGTGTTCGCCCGCACGGTGCAGCTCCTCTACATCCAGGCGCTGCTCGCCGGGCACCATCCGCTCGCCGACGCCGACCGCGCGCTCATGACGAGTGCGCTCGCCGATCTCGTCTCGCTCTCGGCCGGCCTCGAAGGGGATCAGATCCCCTTCGACGACGTCCGCTGACTCTCCATCGAAGGGTTCCGTCCATGGCACGTCCGAAGAAGCGCTTCCAGCAGCTGATCGAGGAGATCGATCGCACGCCCTGGGGCCCCGCCGAGCAGGCCCTCGTCGCGGAAGCCGTGGCGTTGGCGGTCGAGGTCGGCGACGAGCGCCTCGAGTACGAGGCGCGGATGCGGCAGACGGCTTCGGCCAACATGGGCGGCGCGACCGACGTGATGCTGAACTCGTTCGCGTGGTGCCTCGCGCACCATGACGCGGATCCGCAGCGGTTCCCCGCCGACCTCGACAACGGCGGCGCCGACCTGATGTGGCAGTTCAAGTGGATGGCCTCGTCGTTGCGGTCCTCGCCCGCGTTCTCGCAGGAGCAGATCGCCGCCGTGCTGGACGACATGGAGGCGCACTACCGCGCCGCCGGACTCGGCCTGAGCGGCGTGCTCACCGCACGCTTCGAGGATGCCTGGGACGCCGGTCGCATGGACGATGCCGAGGCGCTGCGCGTGCAGCTCGAGGCCACTCCCCGCGACGACCACAGTCACTGCGACGCCTGCGGTCGCAGTCAGGTCGCCGGCTTCTATGCGGACACCGACCGCGACGACGAGGCGATCCGGCTGGTCGAGGAGATGATCGAGGGCGGCTTCTCCTGCGGCGAGGAGCCGGAGCATGCGCTCTCCCGGGCCCTGCTCCCCTACCTCCGCGCCGGCCGCCCGGCGGAGGCGAAGACCGCCCACCTGCGCAGCTACCGCCTGGCGAAGGACAACCCGGACAACCTCCGCATCGTGGCCAACAGCATCGTCTTCGCCGCGATCACGGGCAACGAGGCGCGGGCACTCGCCATGGTGGAGAAGCACATCGCCTGGCTGGCGCACGACGGACTGAACGTCGACGCGCATTTCGCCGCCCTCGCCGCCCTCGCCGTGGCCCTGGACCGGGTCACCGCCGCGGGGCACGGCGACACCCCCGTGCGCGGTGCGGACGCTCCCTCCCTCGTCCCGTTCTTCGGCGCGCACGACGGCCCGTGGAGCGCGACCGACCTCGCTGCAGCGGCCTGGTCCGCCGCAGAGCGGATCGGCGCCGCGTTCGACGAGCGGGACGGGACCCGGGGACACGCCCGCAGTCTGGAGCGGATGCGCGCCCTCGCCACGGAGCAGTACGACGTGCCGATCCGCTCGGATGCGTTCGTCGCCCCGACCCCGTCTGCCGCCCCGGTGGATACGGACGGCTGGTTCGAGCGCGCGATGCAGCTCGCCCAGTTCGGGGCCGAGCACGAGACCCTCGACGCTCTTCCCCGGGCTCTCGCGGTGGAGGAACCCGACAAACGCGCCCAGCTGCTGTCGATGCGTCTCGGCATCCTGATCGCCCTCGACCGCGCCGAGGAGGCCCTGCAGCTGCTGCCCGAGCGCATCGCCGCGCTCCGGGCCGCCGGACGCGACGAGCAAGCCGCACTGGAGGAACGCCTGGAGCTCGCGACCTTCGGGCTGAACACCCCCGAGACGACCGCCGCGCTGGAAGAGGCGATCTCCGACGCCGCTTCGGCTTCGCTTCCCGCCTGGTCGCGCGGTGACCTCGCGATCAGCCGCGCCGCACTGCACCTGCAGGCCGGCGAGGCGGATGCGGCACTGGATCTCGCAGAGGTCGCCGCCCGCTCGTTCGCCGAGGCCGAGGACGTGCGCCTCTCGAACACCACGACCCTGCTGGCGATCTCGGCGGTGCTCAGCAAGGGCGACCTGGAACCGGCGATCACGTTGCTCGACCGCTTCCTCGCCCAGGACGACCTCAGCACCGGGCACCGGGCACAGGCCCTGCAGATCAGGGCGCGGGTGCGCGGCGGCACCGACAACTACGTCGAAGGCGCCACCGATGCGGACGAGGTCTGCCGGCTGCTCGCCGAGCTGGGAGCGACCCGCGCGCTCGGCGATGCGCACCTGCTCGCCGGCGCCCTCTGGGAGGACGCGGAAGAGCCCGAGAAAGCCGTTTCGCGCTACCGTCTCGCGTCGCGGATCGCCGGAGAGGCCGGGGGTGACTCCACCGGTGTGGACTTCCGTCTCGCGCGCGCCATGCTGCGGGTCGGGGATGCGGAGGAAGCGGCCGAGCTGTTCGGCGACGTGCTGCAGCGGGAGGAGATCGCGGAGGTGGCCGCCGGCTCGCGCGCGATGACCGCATCGATGCTGGCCCGCGCCCTGGGCGCGGCCGGTGAGTTCGGCCAGGCCGTCGGGGCGCACGGCTACGCCTCCGAACTGTTCGGCCAGGCCGAGGAGCACGCCGATCAGGCGATGTCGATGACCGAGCAGGCCAAGATCCTCGCACGCTTCGACGAACAGGAGGACGCGATCGGGCTGCTGGAGGCGGCCGCCGAGATCGTGCGCCGCGCGCCCGACGCCGTCGGAGCGCTGACCGAGGTACTGCACAGTCTCGGGCAGGCGTACGGCGGTCGTGGTGACGAGCGGGCGTTCGCGCTCTTCGACGAGGTCGCCGCGCTCGCGCAGCAGCACGAGGCGGCGTGGCTCCTCGCCGATGTCACGGATTCGCGCGGTCGCGCTCTCGCCGAGCTCGGCCGGATCGACGAGGCGGTCGCGGCCGCGCTCACCGCCGCCGACGGGTTCGCCGCGCTCGGAGACCTGGGCTCTGCAGGGAGCTCTGAGCTGTTCGCCGGACGCGTGCTCGCCGGAAACGACAGGTCAGCCGATGCGGTACCCGTCTACCGCAGTGCGATCGAGCACGCCGCCGGCCACCCTCCCCTGCTGCAGGTGGCCGCACTCGAACTCGGCAACGTCTTCGAGTCGCTCGGTCGGCACGGTGAAGCCGCCGAGATCCGTTCGCACCTGGAGAGCTGAGCGCCCGCTCAGAAGAGCTGGCGCCAGTTCGCCCTGGCGAGATCGACGAGCTCGTCTCCGCGCCCGGACATCACCGTGCGGATCGCGTACAGCGCGAAGCCCTTGACCTGAGCGGCCTCGATCGCCGGCGGCATCGACAGCTCCTGCCGTTCCGTCACCACGTCCAGCAGGGCGGGGCCGTCGTGGGCGAGCACCTCGCGCACGGCCTCCGGCAGATCCTCGCTGCGCTCCACACGACGGGCGAAGATCCCCATCGCCTCGGCGATCGCGGCGAAGCTGGGGTTCTCCAATCCGGTCCCGTACGTCACGAAGCCCGCGGCCTTCATCTCGAGCTCGACGAAGTTCAGCGACGAGTTGTTGACCACGATGGTCTTCACGGGCAGTTCGTTCTGCGTCAGGGTCAGCAGCTCACCGAGCATCATCGAGAGACCACCGTCACCCGCGAGGGCCACGACCTGTCGGTCGGGGTGGGCCACCTGCGCCCCGATCCCGTGCATCAGCGCATTGGCCATCGAGCCGTGCGTGAACGAACCGATCAGCCGGCGGTCCTGGGTCATCGACAGGTAGCGTGCCGCCCACACGGTCGGCGACCCCACGTCGGCGGTGAAGATCGCGTCGTCGGTCGCGTACTCGTCCAGGAGCCGAGCCAGATACTGCGGATGGATGGGGCGGTCGCCCTTCGCGGGCACCGCCAGCTCGTCGAGCTTCTTGCGCGTCTTGCGATAGTGGGCGGTGGCGTCGTCGAGGTGGCTCCGGTCGTCCTTGCGTGCCAGACGCGGCAGCAGGGCATCGGCGGTCGCGCGCACGTCACCGACCAGCCCCAGATCGAGGGGATGCCGCTTCCCGAGCTGTGCACCCCGGATGTCGACCTGGATCGTCTTCGCATTGTCCGGATAGAACTGCTCGTAGGGGAAGTCGCTGCCCAGCACGAGCAGGGCGTCGGCGGCCTCCATCGCGCGGAACCCGGAGGCGAAGCCCAGAAGCCCCGTCATCCCGACGTCGAAGGGGTTGTCGTACTCGATGAACTCCTTGCCGCGGAGGGCGTGCACGATCGGCGCGCCGAGCGTGTCGGCGAGGGCGATGACCTCGTCGTGGGCGCCCTCCACACCGGCACCCGCGAGGATCGTGACGCTGTTCGCCGCGTTCAGCAGCGTCGCCGCCTTCTCGAGCTCCGCAGCGCTCGGCACGATCACGGGGTGGCTGCGCTCGATCACGACGGCGCGATCGTCGGCGATGTCGGCGAGGGCGACGTCCCCCGGGATCACGAGCACCGCGACGCCGCGCTCCTCGATCGCGGCGCGCATGGCGATCTCCAGCAGGCGCGGCATCTGCGCGGGGTCGGCGACGTACTCGACGTACACGCTGCACTCGCGGAAGAGCTCCTGCGGATGCGTCTCCTGGAAGTACCCCGTGCCGATCTCGGAGGTGGGGATCTGCGCGGCGATGGCGAGCACCGGCACACGCGAGCGGTTCGCATCGTACAGTCCGTTGATGAGGTGCAGGTTGCCCGGTCCGCAGGATCCTGCGACGACCGCGAGCTCTCCCGTCGTAGCGGCATCCGCAGCGGCGGCGAACGCGGCGGACTCCTCGTGTCGCACGTGCACCCATCGGATCGTGCCGTCCTTGCGCAGGGCGTCCGTGAAGCCGTTCAGCGAGTCCCCGGGGATGCCGTAGACCCGGTCGATCCCATTGGCGTGCAGAGTCTTGACGATGTTCTCAGCGACGTTGGCCATGCTTCGACCCTACGCCCGGGCACCCACACGAAGGAGATCTCATGCTCTGAAGGAGCGAATGCTGTCTTCGCTCCTTCAGAACGGGAGTTCTCCTCCAGGATGTGAGATCTCCTTCGGGACACGCGCCGTGCAGTGCCGGTGCGGTCAGTACTCCTGGGGACCGTCGCGCTCCGGCTCGGCACTGCGGCGGAACGCCCGCCCCGAGACCGAGGTCGGGGCGATGCGCACGAAGACGCGCTTGAGGGTGGGGATCCAGGGCCGGAGCCCCGCGGCCTCCGCCCGCTGCACGTCGGCATCCGACTCCAGTGCGGTGGCGTACCCGCGGATGATCACGCTCCAGGCATCCGTGTCGGTGTGGTCGTCGACCTCGAACAGCACGTCGGTGTTGACGGTCAGCTCGAACAGCTTGCTGCCCGGCGCGGTGCGGAACAGGATGCCTTCGCCGTCGACCACGTAGTTCACCGGGAAGATGTCGATCGTGTCGCCCACATGGGTGACGAGTCGTCCCAGTTCCTGCGTGCCGAGCAGCTCCCAGCTCCGGTCCGAGGTCAGGGTCTCGATGGGGTCGGTGTGCGCGCTCATGCCGCCATTGTCTCCCACTCGATGTCTCCACCGACAGGCCATTCGTCACGCGTTCCGATGACGGCACGCGAACGGCCCCTCGCGGTCTGCGAGGGGCCGTTCATCGTGGCGCTCAGCCGATGCGGATGAGCTTCTTGTTGACGAACTCGTCGGCGGCCAGGTGGCCCAGCTCGCGGGCCGTGCCGCTGCGCTTGACACCGCCGAAGGGCAGCTCGGGGCTGTCAGCCAGCACGAGGTTGACGTAGACCATGCCCGCCTCGATCTTGTCGGCGACGCGCTCGGCCTGCTCGGCATCCGTGGTGAAGACGTACGAGCCGAGACCGAACGTGGTGTCGTTCGCGAGCTCGACCGCAGCGTCCTCGTCCGCCACACGGTAGACGACGGCAGCGGGCCCGAAGAGCTCCTCGCGGTACACGTTCATCTCGGGCGTCACGTCGGCCAGCACGGTCGGAGCGAAGAACGTGCCCTCGCGCGTTCCGCCGGTGAGCAGGGTCGCCCCCTGCTCGACGGCCTGGTCGATCTGCTTCTGCAGGGTGACCGCGGCCGTCTCGGAGGACACCGGACCGAGGACCGTGTCGTCGAGCATGGGGTCGGTCGCCTCGACCGCCGCCATCGCCGCCGTGAACTTCTCGACGAAGGCGTCGTACAGCCCGTCCACCACGATGAACCGCTTCGCGCCGTTGCAGGCCTGTCCGTTGTTGTCCAGACGAGCATCCACGCCGGCCTGCACGGTGGCGTCGAGGTCGTCGGTGGAGAGCACGATGAACGGGTCGGAGCCACCCAGCTCCAGCGCGACCTTCTTGAGGTTGCGGCCGGCGATCTCGGCGACCGCGGCGCCGGCGCGCTCGGAGCCGGTGAGCGAGACACCCTGCACGCGCGGGTCGGCGATCATCGTCGCGATCTGCTCGTTCGTCGCGAGCACGTTCTGGTAGGCGCCCTTCGGGAAGCCGGCATCGTGGTAGATCTTCTCGATCGCGGTCGAGGACTCCGGGCACTGCGGCGCCGGCTTCAGCAGGATCGTGTTGCCGACGATCAGGTTCGGGGCGGCGAAGCGGACGATCTGGTACGCCGGGAAGTTCCACGGCATGATGCCGATGAGCGGCCCGAGCGAGGAGCGGCGGATGACGGCCGAGCCCTCCCCCAGGATCGCGATCGGCTGGTCCGCCATGATCGACTCCGCCTGGTCGGCGTAGTAGTCGGCGATGTCCGCGGCGAAGTCGACCTCGCCGAGCGCGGCCTCACGGGGCTTCCCCATCTCGCGCACGAAGATGTCGGCGAGCTCTTCCCGTCGCTCGCGGTGCAGCTCGGCAGCGCGGTGCAGGAGCGCGGCGCGCTCGGCGACGGTCGACGAGCGCGACCACTCGCGGTGGGCTTCGTCGGCGGCGGCGACGGCCTCCTCGATCTGAGCGTCGGTGAAGGTGTCGAAGGACGCCAGCGTCTCTCCGGTGGCGGGGTTGATGACGGCGTAGTCGGTCATGACATGTCCTCTCGTGTGGTGGGGCGGGGGCCCGACGGCGCGGGCCCCGCGCATCGGAATCAGGAGACCGGGATCAGCGTGTACTTGGTGGACAGGTACTCGTGGATGCCCTCGAACCCGCCCTCGCGGCCGACGCCGGACTGCTTGACGCCGCCGAAGGGGGCAGCCGCGTTGGAGACCACGCCCACGTTGAGACCCATCATGCCGGTCTCGAGCTTGTCGATCATCCGCTGTCCGCGCTGCAGGTTCTCGGTGAAGACGTACGAGACGAGCCCGTACTCCGTGTCGTTCGCCAGGTGCACGGCTTCGTCCTCGGTCTCGAAGGTCGCGATCGCGAGCACCGGTCCGAAGATCTCCTCGCGGAGGATCGCGCTCCCGGCGACGACATCGGTGAGCACGGTGGGTTCGTAGAACGTGCCCGTGCCCTCGACGGCCTTGCCACCTGCGAGGAGGGTCGCACCGCGTCCGACCGCGTCGTCGACGAGCTCGCCGGCCTTGGCGACGGCATCCGCGTCGATGAGCGGACCGATCGCGACGCCGTCTTCCGTGCCCCGACCGATCTTCATGCTGTTGACACGTTCGGTCACGCGCTTGGCGAACTCGCCCGCGACGTCCTTGTGCACGATGAAACGGTTGGCCGCGGTGCAGGCCTGTCCGATGTTGCGGAACTTCGCGGCGAGCGCCCCGTCCACGGCCTTGTCGAGGTCGGCGTCGTCGAACACCACGAACGGCGCGTTGCCTCCGAGCTCCATCGACACGCGCAGCACGCCCTCCGCCGCCTGAGCGATCAGCTTGCGGCCGACTTCGGTCGAACCCGTGAACGACAGCTTGCGCAGACGCGGGTCGGCGATGATGGGTGCCGAGAGCGCGCTGGACTTCGACGTCTGCACGACGTTGACCACGCCCGCGGGCAGTCCGGCCTTCTCCAGCAGCGAGACGAAGAAGATCGTGGTGAGCGGCGTGAGTGCCGGGGGCTTGATCACGACGGTGCAGCCGGCGGCGAGCGCGGGGGCGATCTTGCGCGTCGCCATGGCGAAGGGGAAGTTCCACGGCGTCACGAAGAAGGACGGTCCGACCGGGCGCTGCGACACGACCATGTGGCCGGTGCCCTCCGGGTTGATGCCGTATCGGCCGCTGATGCGCACGGCTTCCTCGCTGAACCACCGCAGGAACTCGCCGCCGTAGCCGACCTCACCCCGGGCCTCGGCGAGGGGCTTGCCCATCTCGAGGGTCATGAGCAGGGCGAGATCCTCCTTGTGCTCCTGCACGAGGTCGAACGCCCGACGAAGGATCTCGCTGCGCACGCGAGGAGCCGTCGCAGCCCAGTCGTCCTGAGCAGCGACCGCGGCGTCGAGCGCACGGATGCCGTCTGCGGGCGTCGCGTCGGCGATGGTGCGGATCACGGCACCGGTCGCGGGATCCTGCACGTCGAAGGTGCCGCCGGTCTCGCCGTCGATCCACTGACCGCCGATGAAGAGACCGGTGGGGATGCTGTCGAGGAGGGCCTGTTCGGTCTGGGTGCTCATGATTCTCTTTCTGTGAGGAGGGCTAGGAGCGCGGGCGTCGGCTGGGCGGTGCGTCGATGCTCAGCGTCTGTCCGCGGAAGAACGCGGGCCGTCGGACCGCGTTCCAGATCATGACGACGATGCCGACGACGATGATCAGCATCCCGAGGATGAAGACGATGCCGACGCCGCCGATCTGCGAACCGGACCCGTAGGCGGGGTCCATCGAGTCGATCAGCGTGGTGAAGAACAGCACCGCGAGGATCGCGCCGCCGACGAGCGGGAACAGGAACGTGAAGAAGAAGTTCCGCGTCGAGTCGAACCACTGCTTACGGAAGTACCAGACGCACGCGAAGGCGGTGATCCCGTAGTAGAAGCAGATCATCATGCCGAGCGTGAGGATGGTGTCCCACAGCGTGTCCTCGCTGACCACGCGCATGACGGCGTAGAAGGCCGATGCCACGATCGCCGAGACGATCGTCGCGTACCCGGGCGTGAAGAAGCGCGGGCTGACCTTCGCGAACGACTTGGGCAGCGCGCCGTAGTGCCCCATCGCGAGCAGCGTGCGCGCCGGTCCCACGAACGTCGACTGCAGCGACGAGGCCGAGCTGGTGAGCACGGCGAGCGAGACGAGGAACGCGAGCGGACCGAGGATCGGGCCGGAGAGGTGGAAGAAGACGTTCTCCTGGATGTCCTCGTTGCCGAGTCCCAGTGCACCGGTTCCGACGCCGGCGAACATGATCATCGCGACGGCGAGCAGCAGGTACAGCGAGACGATCGTGAGCACCGTGAGGGTGGCCGCACGCCCAGGGGTCTTCTCGGGATCCTTGGTCTCCTCGTTCATGGTGAGCGTGACGTCCCAGCCCCAGAAGATGAAGATCGAGAGCGAGAGGCCGGCCGCGATCGCGCTGAACGACGAGATCGCGAAGGGGTTGAACCAGTTCAGATCGAACGGCTGGTAGTCGAAGCCGTTGCCGCCGACGGCCTGGACGATCGCCGAGATCGCGAAGAAGACGAGGACGAGGATCTGGAAGCTCACCAGCCAGTACTGCAGCTTCTGCGTCGTCTGCATGTCGCGGTACGAGACCCAGGTCGCGCCGAGCATGAACAGCAGGCACACGCTGATGTTGATCCAGGTGACGCTCGCCAGCCCGGCGATGTCCGGATTGCCGGTGATCTGCGAGATGAGGAGGAACAGGAAGTCGACCGCGATGCCGGCGAGGTTCGACAGCACCAGGATCGTGGCGACCACCAGGCCCCAGCCCGCCATCCAGCCGACCCACGGCCCGAAGGCACGGGCAGCCCACGTGAACGAGGTGCCGGAGTCGGGCATCCGGTTGTTCAGCTCACGGTAGCCGAAGGCGACCAGGAGCATCGGGATGAACCCGACGAGGATGATGGCGGGGATCTGCGACCCCACCGTGGACGCCACCGGGCCGACGGCCGCGGTGAACGTATATGCGGGCGCGATGCACGAGATGCCGATCACGACCGCGCCGATGAGGCCGACCGTTCCGGCGCTCAGGCCCTTCGTGGAGATACCGGTGGTGACACCGGATTCGGGCTCCGTCGCCCGGTTGGTGCTGCTCATCAGCGTTCTCCTGCCTCGTTGCGGGTGCGCGGGACGACGATCATGGGGACGGGGAGCTCGTGCAGCATCTTCGCTGCCGTGGACCCCAGGAAGAGACGACGGGGCTGGGCCAGGCGGCTGGAGCCGACGAGGACGACCTCCCCGGGAAGCCAGTGGAGCTGCGCGACGGCATCCTCGACGGAGTCGCCCGGTGCCTTCTCGACCGCGGCGGTGCGACCGTCCGGCAGCAGCTCCGTCGCCACCGCCAGCACCTCCTGCGCGTGCGTGTCGCCGACCGTGCGGATCGCGCCGGTGTCGAGCCCCGGAGGCACGTCGAACGGCACGAGGGACACGAGTCGGAGATCGACACCGCTGTCGCCGGCGATGGCCACGGCCTCGTCGAGAAGGGCGTCGGCGCCCGGTCGCGAGCCGACCGCGACGGTGACGCGCGGGATCACGTGGTCGTCCTGCTGCGCGGTCCCCACGGGGGCGAGGGCCACCGGGATCGTCGATGAGTGCAGGAGCTCGGAGGCGACGCTGCCGAGACGGTGGCGTCCGAAGATGCCACCACCCGCTGCGCCGATCACGATGACCCTGGCGCCGAACTCCTCACCGGCGGCGATCAGCCCTTCGGCGAACGACTCGGAGAAGCGCACGTGACCGCTGCGGGTCAGCTCCTGCGGGAGGCTGACCACGGCCTCGCCGAGCCACTTCCTGGCCTGCGCCCTGATGTGCTCCTCGTAGGCCCGCTCCGGCGGCACCGCGGCGTTGCGCGTGCCCTCGTTGGGAAGCACGATCACCAGGTGCAGCGTCGCGCCGAGGCTGCGGGCGAGCCGCGCACCGAGGGCGGCAGCATCCGCTCCCGCATCCGTCGCCGTGTACCCCACGACGACCGCGCCGCTCATCAGCCGACGCTCTCTGCGGAGCCGTTCTCACGGCTTGCTTCGACGATGTTCGAGGCCACCAGGTGCCCCATCCGGATCGCGCCGTCCACGTGCTGGTACCCGGCACCGGCGATGTCGCTGCAGGCGAAGTGGATCGGGCCGACGGGGGTGCGGAGATCCGCGCCGTACCGGTGCAGGCCGCCCATGTCGAAGCTCGCAGCATAGGCGCCGCGCGTCCATTCCTCGCTGCCCCAGTCGCTCTCGTAGTAGACGACCGGGTTCTTGGCCTCGGGACCGTAGTAGTGCGACAGCGACTCGAGGATGCGCTCCTTGCGCTCCTCGGCCGAGAGCTCGAAGACCCCGTCGGCGTTGGCGTCGGACACGAAGCCGACCAGGGTGCCGCGCTCATCGCCGTGGTTCGTGTTGTCATAGGCCTCGTGCGAGAGCTCGTACGGGCTGAACGCGGTGCCGCTGAGGCCCTGCTCGCGCCAGAATGGACGGTCGTAGACCGCGTGCACCTTGATGACGAAGCCCATCGAGAGGTGCTGGTGCAGCTGGTGCTGGCGGCGCGGCAGCGGCGGCACGAACGAGATGCGGCTGTACAGCACCGGCGCGTGCGCGAGGATCGCATGGCGGGCACGGACCGTGAGGTCGTCGGTGGTGGCGACGACGCCGGCATCCGACCACTCGAGGCTGCGCACGGGCTGGTTGAGGAGCACATCGTCGCCCAGACGCTCGGCGAGACGCAGCGGCACCTGCTGGAGCCCGCCGACGACCCGCTTGTCGAGGATGAAGTCGGCATCCACGAGGTTCGAGTAGGAACCGGCGGACGAGGCCATCAGCAGCGACTGTAGCAGCGAGAACGCGTGCGTCGGCTTGGTGAGCATCGCGGATCCCGTGGCGAAGGCCAGGTTCCGCACGGCCTCGTCGTCGTCGGTCTGCTGACGCAGCCACGCATCCCAGGTGATGGAGTCCCAGTCGGCGGCGCTCGGGTGCGCCCAGGGACGATCCGGGTCGATCTCGGCGACGAGCGCATCCAGGATGTCGGTGATCCGAGCGATCTCCGCCTCGGTCTCCGGGGCGACGGGGAACATCTCGCCGGTGAAGCGGTGCACCTGCCCATCGGGTCCGATGTAGACGCTGTCCCCTTCGCGGTAGCGGCTGTAGGTCTCGAGCCCCAGCTCCTCGATCGCGTCCTTGAGCGCATCCTGATCGGGCGAGACCCACTGGCCGCCGATCTCGAGCATGGCGCCGTCGATGACGTCGGTCCACAGTCGTCCGCCGACGCGGTCGCGGGCTTCCAGCACGGCGACCGACAGGCCGGCCTTCCGGAGGTCGTTCGCCGCCGTGAGCCCTGCGGCTCCGGCACCGATGATCAGTACATCGCGGGTGATCTCAGACATCTGCAACTCCTTCGTTGGGAAGTAGTGCCGGTCGCGACCCGAAATCCCCCGATTGGGGTCGCGACCGGACAGGGGGTCAGGCCACGCGGAGGCGCGGCCTGCACATCATTCCGTGGCCGCGGCGAGGGCGGCGGCCACGACGTCGAGGCCTTCGTTCAGCAGGTCGTCGCCGATCGAGAGCGGAGGAAGGAAGCGGATGACGTTGCCGTAGGTTCCGCAGGTGAGCACGATGACGCCCTGCGCGATGCAGGCCTTGGCGACCGCGGCCGTGAGAGCGGCGTTCGGTGCCTTGGTCTCGGGGTCGACGAACTCGGCTGCGATCATCGCACCGTGGCCGCGGATGTCGCCGATGCGAGGATCGCTCTCCTGGATCGCGGTGAGGCGGTCCGTGAGGATCGTGCCGATCTCCCGGGCACGCTCGATCACCCCGTCGTTCTCGAACACGTCGATCGACGCGAGCGCCGCCGCGCATGCGATCGGGTTCCCGCCGTAGGTGCCGCCCAGACCACCGGAGTGCGAGGCGTCCATGATCTCCGCGCGGCCGGTGACGGCGGCGAGCGGAAGACCGCCGGCGATCCCCTTGGCGGTGGTGATCAGGTCGGGCTCGATGCCGAAGATCTCGCTCGCGAACATGTGCCCCGTGCGGGCGAATCCGGTCTGCACCTCGTCGGCGATGAAGACGACGCCGTTGGCGCGGCACCAGTCGACGATCGCCGGCAGGAAGCCGTCGGCGGGGACGATGAAGCCGCCCTCGCCCTGGATCGGCTCGATGATGACCGCGGCCAGGTTGTCGGCGCCGATCTGCTTCTCGAGCTGGAGGATCACGCGGGCAGCGGCCTCGCCACCCTCGAGCCCGTCACGGAACGGGTACGACATCGGCGCGCGGTAGACCTCGGGGGCGAACGGGCCGAACCCGCTCTTGTAGGGCATCGACTTGGCGGTGAGCGCCATGGTCAGGTTGGTGCGGCCGTGATAGCCGTGGTCGAAGGCGACGACCGCCTGGCGACCGGTGTGCTTGCGGGCGATCTTGATGGCGTTCTCGACCGCCTCCGCTCCCGAATTGAACAGGGCGCTCTTCTTGGCGAATCCACCGGGGGTGACGCGGTTGAGTGCTTCAGCGACGTCGACGTACGACTCGTAGGGCGAGATCATGAAGCAGGTGTGGGTGAACTGCGCGGCCTGGGCGGCGACGGCGGCGGCGACCTTCGGGTGCGCGTTGCCGACCGTGGTCACGGCGATGCCCGAGCCGAGGTCGATGAGGGAGTTCCCGTCGGCATCGACGACGACTCCGCCGCCGGCCGCGACGGCGGCGATCGGCACGGTGTGGCCGACACCCGCTGCCACGGCATCCGCCTTGCGCGCGAGCACCTCGGCCGAGCGGGGCCCGGGGAGGTCCGTGACCAGACGACGCTCCTGCGGGAGGTCGGGTCCGCCGAGAGGGACTGCGGGGGCTGCGGTGTCGAGGAGTGCCATGATCGCGAGCGTACGGCGGTGCCGAAGACCCCCGCACTCGCCGACGCGTACAATCTGAAAGAAGAATTCGCCACGTTGTACATACGGGAGGACGTGCCGTGCCCACGACCGAGCAGCCGACACTGCGCGCCCTGCTGCGTCGCCGCGATCTCGGACTCGCACTCGTCCCCCGCGAGACCGAGCTGGCGGACGGGGCTCTCGACCGTCCCCTGCGCTGGGTGCACAGCTCGGACCTGGCCGATCCGACACCGTTCCTCTCGGAAGACCTCGCCCTGCTGACCACCGGCACACAGTTCGACGAGGCCGTCGGCATCGACACCTACGTCGGTCGCCTCGCCGATCGGGGTGTCCTCGGACTCGGTTTCGGCACCGAGGTGCACCGCTCGGGCGTTCCGGACGAGCTGGTCACCGCCTGCGCCACGCACGGCATGCCCCTGTTCACCGTGCCGTACCGCACACCGTTCATCGCGGTCGCCCGCGCCCACTCCGAGGCGATCGCCGCGCAGGCCTATGCCCGCCGATCCTGGGCGCTGGACACACAGCGCGCCCTCGCCCTCGCAGCCCTGCGCCCGAGCGGACTCGATGCGACGATCGCGGAACTCGGACGACGGCTCGAGGTCTGGGCGGGGATGTTCGACGCCGCGGGAACGGTCGTCGCCTCCCACCCCCGGGACCGCCTCGACACCGAGGTGCGCGACGCCCTGGGCGAGCGGGTGATGGAGATCCTCACCCGCGGACTCGAAGCCGGGCAGTCGCTGGTCCTCGGCGAGCACACGTTCATGCTGTTCACCGTCGGTCGCGGCGGGCATCTGCGCGGGGTGATCGCCCTCGCCATCGACGCGCTGGACCCGGAAGCACGGTCGGTCGTGACATCGGTGATCGCGATGGCCGGACTCGCGATGGAGCAGAGCGAACAGCTGGCACGGAGCCGCCGACGCCTGCATGCACAGCTCCTCGGCTCGCTCCTCGCCGACGACCCGGGCTTGGCCAGAAGAGTGCTGGGAAGCATGCCGCCCGCTCCGGTGGTCGTGGCCGTCGCCGCCGATGCCCCGGCCGGCCCGCTCGCGGACTGGTGGGAGCGGAGCCGGGTCGAGCACGGCACCGCCGTCTTCTTGGCCGAATCCGAGGACGGCGTGACGATGTGCCTCTCCGTCGGCGATGAGTCCCTGCTCGATGAGGCGGCCGCGCGCTTCGGCATCCGCATCGGCGTCTCCGAGCCCGAGGGGTACGGCTCCTTCTCCCGGGCGCACGCTCAGGCACTCACCGCACTGCGGCAACAGGGCACCCACGGGGTCGCACGCTATGCCGACACCGTCGGTTCCCGCATCCTCACCGCACTCGCGACGGATGAGGCACGCCTGGTCGCGGAATCACGCCTCGCACCGATCCGCGAACACGATGCCCGCACCGGCGCCGAGCTCGAGCGCTCGCTGCGCACCTGGTTGGAGCACGACGCCAAGGCCGAATCCGCCGCGATCGCACTCGGGGTGCATCGGCACACGCTGCGCTCCCGCATCGCTCATGCGGGTGCGCTGCTCGACATCGATCTGTCGACCTTCCCCGCGCGCGCGGAGCTCTGGACGATCCTGCAGACTGCTCGCGACTGAGCCCTGGCAAGTCGTTCCGGTCGCAGTTCGTGCCGCCAATCCGGCGCTTTTCCGAGAGAGAGTGCGACCGGAACGATCAGCCAGGACCGATCGGCGGCGCGCCCAACACGGATCGGCAGCGGACCACATCCTCCGCGGTCTGGGCGATCAGGTCGTCGACACGGTCGAACCGGAGCGTCGGACGCAGCAACGCGATCAGGGTCACCTCCATTCGTCGGCCGTACAGGTCGATGTCCGCGTCGTGCAGATGCACCTCGACCCGCCGCTCACGGTCGCCGTCGAAGGTCGGGTTCGCTCCGACGCTGACGCTCGCCGCCCAGGGATGCACGGCTCCATCGATCCGGACCCATGCCGCGTAGATGCCGTCGTCGGGGAGGCTGCCGTCCGCAAGCTCCAGGTTCGCCGTCGGGAAGCCGAGCTCCCGTCCCCGACCGTCACCGGGGACGACGAGGCCGGCGATCGCCCCGAGCGGCTGAGCGCTCACGCGCTCTCGGGGGCGGCGATGGCGCGATAGCGGCTCTGGTGGAAGACGAGGGGCTCGACGTCGTCGAACAGCGTGAGATCGGTGATCTCGTACAGCGCGATCTCGTGATCCCCGCCGTCGAATGTGCTGTGCAGGCGGCAGGTGAGCCAGAGCGCGGCATCCGAGATGAGCACGGCCCCACCGTCGGTGCGCTGCCACTCGTGACCGCCGAACCGGTCTCCCTCACGCGCCGACAGCGAACGACTGAGCGGCTCGTGGTGCGCGGCCAGCACACTCATGCCGAGTTCGGGGACCTCGCGCAGCACCGGCCAGGTCTTCGAGGTGCGCGCCGCGCTGATGGCGACGAGTGCCGGTTCGAGCGAGATCGAGGTGAAGGAGTTGACCGCCATCCCCACAGCCCGATCGTCGATGTGCGCTGCGAGGGCGACGACGCCGGTCGGGTATACCGAGAACGCCCGGCGGAGGGCGAGGTCGCGCGGGAGGGCTTCGGTCACGGCAGACGTCATTTCGGCTTCCTTTCGTTAGTCAACTTTGACTAGTTCCGATAATAGGCAAGTTTGATCATGCAAACAACCGGAATCTTGGACCCCAGCCGTTAGCATGAGGGGCATGTCGACCACCCGCCTCGTCGTCCTCGGCGCCGTGAAGCAGTTCCAGCCCGTACACGGGTACTTCCTCCGCCGAGAGCTCATGACGTGGCATGTCGACGAGTGGGCGCACATCCAGCCCGGATCCATCTACAACGCCCTGCGCGCCCTCGAGGTCGACGGCTACATCGCCGAGAGCGGCACCGAGGCCGAGGGGAAGCGCCCCGCGCGCACGACCTATCGCATCACACCGTCCGGCGAGGTCGAGCTCCAGCGGATGCTGCGGGAGAACCTCTGGAACGTCGCCGCCTTCGACACCCAGGCCATCATGACCGTCGCCTCGTTCATGTTCGTGCTGAGCCGGCAGGAGGTCATCGCCGGCCTCGAACATCGCCTCATCAAGAGCGACGCGATCATCACCCAGAACGGCTTCGATGTGCAGGACACACTGCGCTCCGAGACGACACCGAAGTACGTGCGCGAGATCTTCGACCTCTCCACCGCCCGCCTCACTGCCGAGAAGCAGTGGCTGCTCGACCTGCTGGAGCGCCTCCGCGGCGGCGAATACACCTTCGCCGGCGAGACGGTGAGCACGGACGACGACGCCGCCCGCACGGAGTAGCGACTCAGCGCGAGGCGACGAGCGTCGCGATCGACTCGGCGGACAAGGCCGCGGTGGTCGCCCCGCGGTGCTGGGCCACGATGGCTCCGGCCGCGGAGGCGCCGATCAGGGCTTCCTCGATCCCGTCGCCGCGGGCGAGGGCCGCGGCGAGGGCCCCGCAGAACGCGTCGCCGGCCCCGGTCGTGTCGACCGGGTCGATCCGGAAGGCCTCGGTGTGCAGGCGGTCACGCCCCGCGCGGTGGAGGAGCACTCCCCCGGCGCCCAGGGTGAGCACGATGGTCCGTGCACCCGCCGCATGCAGCCGGTCGATACCGCCGAGCTCGGCGCACTCCGTCTCGTTCACCACCAGCACATCGACATCGGGGAGCATCTCGACCGCGGCGGGGTGGGCGGGCGCGGCGTTGAGGATCGTCAGCGCACCGGCGATCCGTCCCGCATGCAGCGCGGCGGACACGCTCGCGGCCGGCACCTCCAGCTGGGCGAGCACGACCGCTGCGCCCTCGATCCCGGCGATCGCATCGTCCGCGTCGAGCTCGGCGTTCGCACCGGCAGCCACGATGATGCTGTTGTCTCCGTCGGCGAAGGCCAGCACATGGGCAACCCCGGTGGGAGCGACGGCGCTGCGGCGCAGGACAGTCGTCACGCCGGCGTCCGACAGCGTCCGCTCGAGCACGTCAGCGGCCTCATCCTGCCCGACGACCGCGCAGAAGCGGGTGCGAGAGCCGCTGCGCGCGGCGGAGACGGCCTGATTCAAGCCCTTCCCTCCGGAGAAGCGTCCGCCGGCCCGACCGAGCAGGGTCTCGCCGACGAGCGGGGGGCGCGAGACCTCGACGACGAGGTCGAGGTTCGCGCTCCCCACCACGGCGACACCGGTGCGGGTGTCAGACACGCGACATCGTCCGCCGGTACTGCGAGCCCGTGTGCGAGTCGGCGAGCGCAGGAGTGGGCGTGCCGATCAGACGCTCACGCAGCGACTGCGGCTCCGACGAGGGTTCGACGACCGCACCGCGCTCCTTGAGGATCGGCAGCACGTGCTCGATGAAGTCGACGGTCGAGGCCGGCGGGATGACGGGGGCGAACAGGAAGCCGTCGAGGTCGGCGCCGTCGGCGAGCTCGATCATCCGGTCCGCCACCTGCTCGGGGGTGCCCACGATCGGGCGGGCGCCGACGCCGTGCGCGTGCCAGTCGCCGAGCACGTCGCCCACGGTCTTGTCGGCGAAGCGGGCCACCTGCGTCTGCGACAGCTCGGTGCTCAGCTCCGACATCGGGGTGCTCGGCGCGTAGGCCGAGAGGTCGAGCCCGGTGAACCAGGCGTACGAGGCGACCGTGACGTCGGGGTTCTGCGCATCGGCGACCTCGGCGTACTTGCGCTGCGCCTCCTCCTCCGTGCTGCCGACGATCGCGGCGAACGCCGACATGATCTTCACCTCGTCGGCCGCGCGGCCGTTCTTCACCGCCTCCTCACGGATCGCGGCGGAGTGGGCACGGAGCTGCTCGACCGAGCCGCTGCCGACGAAGATCGCCTCCCCGTGCTTGCCTCCGAACTCGCGGCCTGCGGGTGACGCACCGGCCTGGAACAGCACCGGGGTGCCCTGCGGCGAGCGCGAGGTGTTGCCGTAGCCGTGCGAGCGGAAGTAGGGGCCGTCGTGCGCGATGCGGTGCACCTTGGACGGATCGGCGAAGCGGCCGGACTTGTCGCGCTCCAGCGCGCCCTCCTCCCAGGCCTGCTCCCACAGCTTGTACACGACCTGCATGAAGTCGTCGGCCATGAGGTAGCGCTCGTCGTGGCCGACCATCGGCACACCGAAGCCCTGCACCGCGGTGTCGGCGGTGCCCGTGGTGACGACGTTCCAGCCGATGCGTCCGCCGGAGAGGATGTCGAGCGTCGCCATGCGGCGCGCGAAGGCATAGGGCGGCTCCAGCAACGTCGACCCCGTGGCGACGAGTCCCAGTCGCGTGGTCTCCGGGATGAGGGCGGCGAGGATGATCGCGGGGTCGAGGCGCGGCAGGTCCAGCCCCTCCACCGAGCAGATGTCGGGACGCTCGCCGGCGACGTCGGCCCAGCCCCAGGCATCCGCGAGGAAGAGGAAGTCGAACCCCGCGTCCTCGACCATGCGCGCGGTGTCGCGCCAGTACTCGAGCTTGTCGAACAGGTAGCGCCCGTTGTCGGGGTGTCGCCAGGTCGCCGTGCCGGAGTCGTTCGCCTGGGCGTTCTCGAAGAGGCCGAGACGCAGCGGCTTGACGGTGTTCTGATCGGTCATGTGCGGGTGCCTTCCTTGTGGGTGGTTCTGATCGTTCTGGGGTGGTTCCGGGCACGCCGGAGGAACCCCGGGACGGGTCGGGGGCTCCCGTCCCGGGATGGGGGTGCGGCGTCAGCCCTTGGCGGTGACCTCGCCGTCGCTCCACCAGAGCACGCGCTTGCGCACCAGGGCGAGGACGATGATCAGCAGCACACCGAGCAGACACAGCAGGGCGATGCTGGCCCAGGTGACGGGCAGGTTCGCCTGCGCGGCCGAGGTGGTCACGAGCGAACCGAGGCCGGCCTGCTGACCCGCCGCGACGAACTCGGCGACCGCCGCGCCGACGACCGCGAGCGGCAGGGCGATGCGGAGCCCCGCGAACACGTAGGGCATGCTGCCGGGGAAGCGGAGCTCACGGAAGATCTCCCACCGAGAGGCGTGCAGCGTCTTGAAGACGTCGAGCGCCTTCTGGTCGACATCACGCAGACCGGCGAGCGAGTTCACCAGCATCGGGAAGAAGACCACAAGCCCGGTCACGATGAACTTCGGGACCATCCCGAAGCCGAAGGCCACGACCAGCGCCGGGGCGATCGCCACGATCGGCGTCACCATCACGATGATCACGAGCGGCATCACGGCCCGTTCGATGATCTGGAACTCCGCCATCACCACCGCCAGCAGGAAGCCGGCGAGGATGCCTGCGGCGGCACCGACCACGACCTCGAGCAGGGTGACGAGGAAGTTCGACCAGTACATGCCGGCATCGTCGACGAGACTCCCGCCGATCGCCTCGAGTGTCGGAAGCACATACGGGTTGGTCCAGGCCACGATCTGCCACAGCAGTGCGGCGATCACGAAGGTGATCAGGGTGGGACCCCACGACCCCCAGCGCAGCCACGGCGGGACGCCCCGGCGCGGCTGGGCCTTCAGGCGGGCGGTCGCGAGGGTCGCGGTGGTGTCTCTCATCGTCAGCTCAGACATGGGCCTTCTCCGTCTGCGCGCGCAGCGCACCGCGCACGACTGCCTCCAGCTCGCGGAACTCGTCCGTCGCATAGGCCTCCTCGGTGCGCGGCCGCGGGAGGTCGACGTCGATCACCTGGGCGATGCGCCCGGGGTGGGCGGCCATCACCACGATGCGGTCGGAGAGCATGATCGCCTCCGGCACGGAGTGCGTGACGAACATGACGGCCTTCCGGTTGGACTGCCAGAACTCCAGCAGGGCGATGCGCTGCAGGTCCCGGTTCATCTCATCGAGGGCCGAGAACGGCTCGTCCATCAACATGATGGCGGGGTCGAACACGAAGGCCCTGGCGATCGCGGCACGCTGCTGCATGCCGCCGGACAGCTGCCCGGGGTACTTCGTCATCGCCTGGCCGAGACCGAACGTCGACAGCAGCTCCGCCGGGTCGCGCAGAGCCCTTCCGGCGTTCGCCTTGGCGTTGATGCGTACGGGGAGCTCGACGTTCTCGCGCACGGTCTTCCACGGCAGCAGCGCGGGCGACTGCGGCACGAGGCCGATCTTCTTGTCCCGCGATGCCGCCGCGACGCTCTCACCGTCGATCGTGACCGTGCCGGAATCGGCCTCGAGGAGACCGGCGACGACCTTGAGCAGCGTGGACTTGCCGCAGCCGCTCGGGCCGATCACCGACACGAACTCGCCCATGCCGATCGTGAGGTTCACGTCGTCGAGCACAGTGACCTCGGCACCGTCGACGCCGAACGACTTCGAGACGTTCCTGACCTCGACGCCCGTGTCCTGTGCGACCGACATCACTTCGCCGGCCATGTCAGAGTGTCGCCGTCGTAGAGGTCGGCGACCAGGTCGGCGTCCATCATGTCGGCGATCGCGGGCAGGTCCTTGACGCCGCCGTACTTCTTCACGAGGGCGTACTCGGGCTCCCACATGGACTCGTTCTGCACGCCGGGATTGCCGCCGGCGCTCTCACGCACCCATGCGGACTCCACCTCCCAGGTACGGGCCAGCTGGTCGCGGGGGAACGCGGCACCCTGGTTGTTGTCCTCGGCCAGCTTCGCGAGCGTGTCGATGCAGGCGTCCGACTCGTCCAGGCAGTACTGCAGCGCCTTGAGGCTCGCCCGCATGAAGTCGGCGGCGACCTCACGGTGCTCGTCGAGGAAGCGGGAGTTGACCTCCATCACGTTGTACGTGCCCTCGACACCGAGGTCGGAGGGGAGGAACTCGCTGAACGGCAGGCCCTGCGCCTTGAGCGACTGCGGCTGATTCGAGGCGTAGCCGACGATCGCGTCGACCTGCTCACGCACGACGACGGTCGGGTCGTAGTTGGTCATCTTGACCATCTCGACCTTCGAGACGTCGACGCCGGCCTCGTCGAGCATGGCCGAGGCGATCGGGGTCAGGTTGATGAAGTACCCGAGCGATCCGCCCTCGAGGTCGGTGAGGCTCTCGAGCTTCTCGTTGCCGAAGATCGAGAACGGCGGGGTGGTGCCGTAGGTCGCGACCGCCGTCAGGTTCTTGCTGTTCGCCGCCGCCAGCATCACATCGGATGCGGAGCCGAGAGCGGTGAACTGCGCCTGGCCGGATGCCACGAGCTGCTGCCCGTTCGCACCGGAGGCGTTGATCTCCACGTCCAGGCAGAGATCGTCGAAGTAGCCCAGCTCCTCGGCGAGGAACACATCGAGCTGCCCGGCGCTGGCGGAGTAGCCGTAACCGGAGATGTAGGTGATGGTGCCGGCATCCTGATTCCGCTTGCAGGCGTCGGTGTCGCTCGCACTCGTGGGGGCGGTATCGCCGCCTGGCGTCTGCGCGGAGCATGCTCCGAGCATCAGCGTGGCGGCGAGAACGCACGTCAGGGTGGCAGTGATGCGGAATCGGGTTTCCGCAGAGGAAGTAGCCATGAGGGTCCCTTCTCGGCCGTTCGTCGTTGATGGCTCGATGAAAGTAACATAGTCAAGATTGACTAAGCAAGATCGAACTAACTTTTGACGAACCGCGAAAGGGTGGCAGGGACTCAGCGAGGGGCGTGGGCCTCCAGGAACTCGTACACGTCGGTCGTGTCGACGCCGGGGAACGACCCGGTCGGCAGGGTCGCCAGCAGGGTGCGCGGAGTCTTCACATTGGGCCAGGAGTTCTCGCGCCAGCGCTCCTCCAACTCGGCAGGTGCCCGTCGACAGCAGACCTCGACGGAGTGCTTCGAGACGCCGCGGTGCGAGGTGTCGCGCCCCACGAACCACCGCGTGTCATCGAAGCGCACGCCCACGCTGACCGAGTGCAGTCCCTCGCTCGACGCCTCGACCCGCGCGGTGCACCAGTAGGTCCCGTTGCCGGTATCGGTGTACTGGTAGTACGGGTTGAAGCGGTCGTCCTCGTCGAACACCACTCGCGACGTCCACTTGCGGCAGCACATCTGTCCCTCGATCGCCCCGAGACGGTCGGTGGGGAAGTTCACGTCGTCGTTCTCGTACGCCTTCGTGATCGTGCCCGACTCGTGCACCTTGAGGAAGTGCACCGGGATGTCGAGATGCCGCGTCGCGAGGTTCGTGAAGCGATGCGCCGCCGTCTCGTACGACACCGAGTACGCGTCGCGCAGATCCTCGATCGAGATCGCCCGCCGCTGCTTGGCGTCTTTCAGCGCCGGGACCACGTGCCCCTCGGGGATGAGGAGCGCACCGGTGAGGTAGTTGGTCTCGACGCGCTGCCGCAGGAACTCGGCGTAGCTGCGCGGCTCGGAGTGCCCGAGGATGCGGCTCGACAGCGCCTGCAGCACCGCGGTGCGGGCATCCCCCTTGGCCGGCACGCTGCTGGACAGGTACAGCCGTCCGTTCGCGAGGTCCGCGACGCTGCGGGTGGTCTGCGGCAGGTCGGGCGCGTAGTGCAGCGTGAACCCGAGGTACGCCGCGATCTCGGAGGCGGTGCGCTGGGTGAGGGGGCCACCGGGGTGCCCGACGGCCGTGAGGATCTCCGCGGCCTTCGCCTCGAGGTCGGCGAAGTGGTTGTCCTGACGACGCATGAGGTGCCGCAGCTCCACGTTCGCCCGCCGGGCCTCCTCCGGAGTGGCGGCCCGCTCGTCCTTGAGCCGGTCGATCTCGCCGTGCAGCGCCAGCAGCGCCTTCAACGCGTCGGTCGGCACGCTCTTCGCGATCCGGAACGGCTCGATGCCGAGGGCCTGGAACGTCTGTCCCTTCATCGCCCGCTCCAGCGCGATCTCGACCGCGCTGCGTTCGTCGAGCGGCTCCCCCTCCAGCAGCGCGTCGATGGTGACGCCGAGCGCGCGGGCGATCGTCTGCAGCTGCGTGAGCTTCGGCTCTCGCTTGCCGGTCTCGATCATCGACATCTGACTGGGGGCGCGATCGACCGCCGAGGCGAGGTCGTCGAGCGTCATCCCGCGCGCGGTGCGCAACTGTCGGATGCGTCGACCGATCGTGAGGGCGTCGGTCTCTTCTGCGGTATCCATCCCACTCCTCTTTTGCTCGCCTCGTGCTCGCCTCGTGCGGGATCAGAAACGCCCCTCCACGAGGCACTTCCGGCGCGTTTTTGCACTTCTACCGCCGATGGTCGGAGCGAGTGGAGGCGATTCTGTCACAGAAGCAGAAGAATGACGAAACTTCTGCGTGGAATCGGTCGTTCAGATGCCTGAACTTCACGCACAGTGGAACCACGCCACACCGGCGCCGCAGCCGGATCCACCGAGGAGACACCATGACGAACACCGCCCACACCCCGACGCCCCGCCCCGCCGGTCTGCGAGCCGGCGACCAGGTTCAGACGGCCGCCGAACTCCAGGAGATCTGGGACACCGATCCCCGCTGGGACGGCGTCGAGCGCACGTACTCGGCGGAGGACGTCATCCGCATCCGGGGGGCGGTCCGCGAAGAGGCCACGCTCGCCCATCGAGGCGCCGACAACCTCTGGAACCTCCTGCACACCGAGGACTACGTCCGGGCGCTCGGCGCCTACACGGGCGGCCAGGCCGTGCAGCAGGTGCGCGCCGGCCTCAAGGCCATCTACCTCTCCGGATGGCAGGTCGCCGCCGACGGCAACCTGGCCGGACAGACCTACCCCGACCAGTCGCTCTACCCCGCGAACTCGGTGCCGGCCGTCGTGCGCCGCATCAACAACGCGCTCCTGCGTCAGGACCAGCTCGAGCACGCGGAGGGCGAGACCACCCAGGACTGGCTCGCCCCGATCGTCGCCGACGCGGAGGCCGGCTTCGGCGGACCCCTCAACGCGTACGAGCTCGCACAGTCGCTCATCCAGTCCGGTGCCGCCGGCATCCACTGGGAGGACCAGCTGGCCAGCGAGAAGAAGTGCGGCCACCTCGGCGGCAAGGTGCTCGTGCCCACCCAGCAGCACATCCGCACCCTGAACGCCGCTCGCCTCGCGGCCGACGTGGCAGGAGTCCCGACCGTGATCATCGCCCGCACGGACGCCCTCGCCGCCGACCTGCTCACCAGCGACGTCGACGAGCGCGACCAGGAGTTCACCACCGGCGAGCGCACCACCGAGGGGTTCTACCGGATCCGCCCCGGCCTGGAGTCGGTCATCAGCCGCGGTCTCGCCTTCGCCCCCTACGCCGATCTGCTGTGGGTCGAGACGGGCGAGCCCGACATCCAGCTCGCCCGGGACTTCGCCGCGGCCATCCACGCACAGTTCCCCGGTAAGCTCCTGGCCTACAACTGCTCGCCGAGCTTCAACTGGAAGAAGCACCTGTCGGACGCCGAGATCGCGACGTTCCAGCAGGAGTTGGCAGACCTGGGCTACAAGTTCCAGTTCATCACCCTGGCCGGCTTCCACGCCCTGAACCACTCGATGTTCGACCTCGCCCGCGGCTACGCCGATCGCGCCATGAGCGCCTACGTGGAGCTGCAGGAAGCCGAGTTCGCCGCCGAAGCCCACGGCTACACCGCCACCAAGCACCAGCGCGAGGCGGGCACCGGATACTTCGACGTCATCTCCACCGCGCTCAACCCCGAAAGCGCGACCCTCGCCCTGGCCGGCTCCACCGAGGCCGCACAGTTCCACTGATCCGTCAGCCGATGCCGCCTCCGTCGAGGCCCCCTCTCCCCGTCGAGACCCCCGCCCTCCCACGCGAGCCGGAGGGGGCGTCGACGACAGGAGGGGGCGTCGACCTTCTCTCGGCATCCCCGCAACGCAAAGGACCCACGATCATGACCACGCCCACCGCACCCCCGACCACCGCTCCCCCGACCAC
>NZ_JRKC01000037.1:0-55150 GCF_000800925.1 Microbacterium sp. ZOR0019
AGCGCCGGCCACCGCGGCTACCGTCCGGCCGAGGCCGAGACGGGTGCGCCCAAGCAGCGCTGGAGCGCATCCGAGCGCGCGGGCCGCGATGAAGCCCGCGGCATCCGCAACCGCGCCGAGTCCGGGCGTCGCGAGGCCCCGCACCACCGCAACGAGCGCCCCCGCTTCGACGAGCGCTCCGACCGCCCGCGGTACAACGACCGCCCCAGCTCCGGCGGACGGTTCGACGACCGTCCGCGGCGTGACGACCGTGGCGGACAGCGCCCCACCGGTCCCGGAACGTACCGCGACGACCGCGGCGGTGACCGTCCGCGCCGTGACGACCGCGCAGGCACTCAGCGTCAGGGCTTCCGTGACAACGACCACCGCGATGGTGGGCGCCCTGGCCGCGACGACCGCCGCGGTGCCGAGCGTCCCCGGTACAACGGCGACCGTGGCGCCGAGCGTCCCCGGTACGACCGTGACGAGCGTCCGCGCCGTGACGACCGTGGAGCCGAGCGCTCCTATGACGCCGACCGCGCACGCCGCGCCTTCGACCGCGACCGCACGCAGCGTTCGTACGAGGGCGGCCGCGATGAGCGGTCGCGTCCGTCGACCGGTGGCGCCTACCGCACCGAGCGTCCGCGCCCGCTGACCTCGGACACGCGGGGGCGTCCGGCGCGCAATGAGCGTCCGAGCCGCAACGACTGGAACGCCACCGGCCGCCCGGCCTCCACCGGAGCCAAGTTCGCGCCGGGTGACGACGTGGTGCATGAGCGCCTCGAGGCGAAGTCCGTCGCGGCGGTCGAGGTCGACGGTGTGACCTTCGGCGACCTCGGTCTCGGCTCGAACATCGTCGAGACCCTCGCCGGCATGGGCGCGGCCACGCCGTTCCCGATCCAGGCGGCCAGCATCCCGGCCGTGCTCGGCGGTCGCGACGTGCTCGCTCGCGGGCGCACCGGTTCGGGCAAGACCATCGCCTTCGGTGCCCCGCTCGTCGAGCGCGTGCTGCAGTCGCAGGCCGGCAAGCGCCGTGAGTTCGGACGGTCGCCGCGCGCGATCATCCTCGCGCCGACGCGCGAGCTCGCGCTGCAGATCGACCGTACGATCCAGCCCATCGCCCGCAGCGTCGGCCTGTTCACCACGCAGATCTACGGTGGTGTGCCGCAGGGCCGCCAGGTGGGCGCGCTCAAGAAGGGCGTCGACATCGTGATCGGTACGCCCGGTCGTATCGAAGACCTCATCAACCAGGGCAAGCTCGACCTCTCGGACTGCCGCATCGCGGTGCTCGACGAGGCCGATCACATGTGCGAACTCGGATTCGTCGAGCCCGTGCAGCGCATCCTGCGTCACACTGCGGACGGCAGCCAGAAGCTCCTGTTCTCGGCCACGCTCGACCGTGAGGTCGCGGCGCTCGTCGACGAGTTCCTCGTGGACCCCGCCGTGTACGAGGTCGCCGGGGAGGACCAGGACTCCAGCACGATCGAGCACCGGGTGCTCGTGATCGAGCACCGTGACAAGGCCGACATCCTCACGTCGCTCGTCGACCGCGCGGGCAAGACCCTCGTCTTCGCTCGCACCCGTGCCTACGCCGACATGCTGGCCGAGCAGTTCGACGATGCCGGCATCCCCGCGGTCTCGCTGCACGGTGACCTGAACCAGGCGAAGCGCACGCGCAACCTGGAGCGTCTGACCTCGGGCCGCGTGAACGTGCTCGTCGCGACGGACGTCGCCGCCCGCGGCATCCACGTCGACGACATCGACCTGGTCGTGCAGGCCGATGCCCCGGACGAGTACAAGACGTACCTGCACCGTTCGGGTCGTACCGGGCGAGCGGGTCGTTCGGGCCGCGTCGTCACGCTGATCACGCGTCAGCGCCAGCGTCGCATGACCGAGCTGCTCGACCGTGCCGAGATCGACGCGCCGTTCGAGAACGCGCGCCTCGACGACGACATCATCGAGGAGATCGCCGGCCGCGTGCCGACCGCGGCCGACCTGACTGCCTGAGTCGGGGCGGTCGCGAGCCGTGGCCGTTCACAACTCCGCAAAAACACGCCGAAAGGCCCCGGGAACACGGTTTCCGGGGCCTTTCGGCTTCATTCTTCCTGAGTTGTGAACGGCCGAGCGGCGAGAGCGACGGCGGAGTCAGGCCAGCTCGTGCACGTGCACGGTCGAGGTGAGGTTCGTGCCGTTGAGGTCGAGGTAGAGGACGCCCTCGGTCACGGTCAGGGTCATCGTGTTCCGGCGCTCGATCAAGGTGGCCGCGGTGTCGATGAAGCCGGGGTCGAAGCTGTGGACGCGGAGGTCTTCTCGGCGGTGGATGCGCTTGTCCGCCCACGGTGCCATCACTTTGGCGGGGTCGCGGTGGGTGTACACGACGGTGCGCTCGGCGAGTCTGCTGCCGTAGTGAAGTCGTTCGGCGTCGGGCGCACCTATCTCGACCCAGGTGGTGATGAGGCCGGTGAGGTCGCGCACGAGAACGGCGGGCTCCTCGGTCGATGAGATGCTGCCGCCGAACGCGATGCCCTCCGCGAACTCGAGCCCGTAGGCGAGCACGCGGGTGAGCATGTACGCGTCGGTCTCGGACGGATGCCGCGCCACGCGCAGGGAGTAGTCCTCGTAGACGCCGCGATCGGTGTCAGCGAGCTGCACCTCGAATGTGTGGACTGTGGAACCGATCGCCATGATCACCGAGCCTACGCGGGTGGGAGCGGGGGCCCGACCGTGACCCCCGGCGAAGGCGGTCAGCGCGAGGCGTCGACCTTCTCGGGATGCCCGGCCCGCTGCTGGTCGCGGTCGCGGAGCAGCACGATGCCGATGAGTACCAACGATGCTCCGAACGCCGCGGCTCCCAGCAGCGACAGAGTGGTGCCTCCGCCGAGCGGGAGGACAGTTCCGACGACCGCGGCTGCCAGACCGCCGACGAACAACAGGGCCACGAATCCACGGAACATGCGTCCACCGTAGCGCGGGTGCCTCCCTCAGAAGAGCATCGGCTGCGGCGCGGGTGCGGCTGTCCTGGCCGGTGACGGTGTGAACGTCGGGCGGTCGCGCCGGGGATAGTCGTCTTCATGACGGCCGTCGAGCCCGTGCATCCGGATGAGTGGACGCGCGCGCTTGGCGAGCCACTGCCGGTACGGCTTCGGCGCCTCGACGGAGGCCCCCGGATAGAGGCCGCGATACGAGGAGACCAGGTCGGGCCGGTGAGTGTCGAGCCACTGGAAGAACCACGGCTTCACGCCCGGGCGCAGGTGCAGGGCGCCGTAGACGACCCTGCGAGCCCCGGCCTCCTTGATGCGCAGGAGCGCGTTGTCGATTGCCTCGAGTGAGTCGGTCATATGCGGCATGATCGGCATCAGGAAGACGGTGACGCGGAAACCGGCCTCCGTCAGCGCACGCACCGTGTCGAGACGGGCCTGCGTGGTCGGGGTTCCGGGTTCGATCGCCTTCTGCAATTCATCGTCGTACATCGCGATGGACATCTGCACGTCGACGGGCACCCGCTCAGCGGCCTTCACGAGCAGGGGGATGTCGCGGCGGATCAACGTGCCTTTGGTGAGGATCGACATCGGCGTACCCGAGGCGGCGAGCGTCTCGATGATGCCCGGCATGAGCTTGTATCGCCCTTCGGCGCGCTGATACGGATCGGTGTTGGTGCCCAGGGCGACGGTCTCGTGCTCCCAGCTCCCCTTTCGCAACTCCTTCTCGAGCACCTCCACCACGTTGACCTTGACGACGATCTGCGAGTCGAAGTCGGAGCCGCCGTCCAGGTCGAGATACTCGTGCGTGCCGCGGGCGAAGCAGTAGACGCAGGCATGACTGCATCCGCGGTAGGGGTTGATCGTCCAGGCGAAGGGCATCCGGGAGGCACCGGGCACGTGGTTCAGGGCCGACTTCGACAGCACCTCGTGAAACGTCATGCCCGCGAACTCGGGAGTCGTCACCGTGCGCAGCACGTTGCTGCGATCTTCCATCCCCGGCAGCGCTGAGGCATCCACCTCTCCGAGTCTCTGTCCCTGCCACCGCATTCCTCTATTCGAACAGAATAACGAATGCAATGCAAGACACTCTGCGACTTATCTTCGAATGAGACAATGGGGTAATGCCCGTTCTGCCGCACGCTCAGCATGCGGCGCCGCGGTCCCCGATCCGGGGTCCTGCACTGCCGATCGGGGTGGCGGTGACCGCGATCGGCGTGCTGCTGTCCATCGGGTCCCTGCCGTCGGCGTCATCGGACGCCGTCCCCATGCCGGAGCCGGTCGCGGTGCTGCAGGTGCCGACCGTGCAGGTGGGGGCGACGACGGCTGCGGACCCGTGTGCGGACCCGACCGTGCAGCAGGCGGTCGCCGACGGTGACGATGTGGCCACGATCGCGGGCTTCGGGGGTGGACGGGCTTTTCGCGATGCGGTCGTCGCGGGCAACGCTCCCTGCGTCTCGCTCACCGACCCGGCACGTCTCTGGGTCGTGGTGAACAAGTCGCTTCCGCTGGACCCACCCGCGTACGAGCCCTCGGATCTCGCCTCCGTGCCGCTGCAGATGACGACGCCGTCCGGTCGGGTGCGCACCGAGGTGGCCGCTGCCGTCGGCGCGATGGCGGAGGCGGCGGTCAAGGCAGGGGTCGGCCGCATCGGCGCGAACAACGGCTACCGCTCGTACGGACTGCAGGTGTCGACGTACGACTCGCACGTGCGTGCGCAGGGTCAGCAGGGTGCGGATGCAGGGTCGGCCCGCCCGGGGCACAGCGAGCATCAGACGGGTCTGGCCATCGACGTGGTGGCCTGCGGTTCCGGCTGCGGGGGCCTGGACGGGTTCGGCGGGACGGCGCAGAGCGACTGGGTCGCCGCGCACGCCTGGGAGTACGGGTTCATCGTCCGCTACGAACAGGTCGGCACGCCGGTGACCGGTTATGCGCCGGAGCCCTGGCATCTCCGCTACGTCGGCGTCGACCTCGCGGCGGCGTATCACGATGGCGGATATCACGCGCTGGAGGAGTTCTTCGGGCTCCCGGCGGCCCCCGATTACGGGCACTGAATCAAGGCCATCCGCGGTCGTTGCGGCATCCGACAACGGCGATACCCAGTGTCACGATATATGGGATGCATTCTCACAACGTGCTGTCTCACCCGCCTGCGGGGACGTAGAATCTCCGGAGCAACGATGCATGAGACGTTCAGGAGGACGGCATGGAACGCGACATCTACGACGAGGATCACGAGGCATTCCGAGACCTGGTCAAGGACTTCGTCAAGCGCCACGTGACGGGCGAAGCGATCGAGCGGTGGGATGCCGCGGGGGAGATCGACCGGGCCACGATGCTGGCTGCCGGCGAGGCGGGTCTGATCGGATTGTCGGTCCCCGAGGAGTTCGGCGGCGCCGGGATGCTGCAGGACTACCGTTTCCGCACGATCGTCATGGAAGAGGTCATCGCCGCCGGTGCGGGTTCGCTGGCAGGGGCCTTCGGCATCCAGGACGACCTGGCCGTGCCTTACCTCGTGCACATGGGGACCCAGGAGCAGAAGGAGAAGTGGCTGCCGCGCATGGCCACGGGCGAAGTGCTCGGTGCGCTCGCCATGACCGATCCCGGAGCGGGTTCGGATCTGCGCGGCATCAAGACGAACGCCAAGAAGGTCGACGGCGGCTACATCCTCAACGGCGCGAAGACGTTCATCTCCTCGGGCACCACGGCCGACGTCGTCGTGACCTTCGTGAAGACCGGCGAGGGCAACCGTCCCGACGCGTTCAGTCTGCTGCTCGTGGAGAAGGGCATGGAGGGCTTCGACCAGGGGAAGAAGCTCAGCAAGATGGGCTTCCACGGCTGGGACACGGCCGAGCTCAGCTTCACCGACGTGTTCATCCCCGAAGAGAACCTCATCAGCGGCAAGGAGGGTCAGGGCTTCATCCAGCTGATGCTCAACCTGCCGCTCGAGCGTCTCTCGATCGGTGTCGCGGCCGCCGCCGCCGCGCAGGCCGCCCTCGACTGGACCGTCGCCTACACGAAGGACCGCGAGGCGTTCGGCGAGCGCATCGCCGACTTCCAGAACACCCGCTTCCGCCTCGCCGACATGTCGGCGACCACCGATGCGATGTGGGCGTACATCGACCGCGCGCTGCTCGCCTACAAGGACGGCACGCTCACCGCCGAGGACGCCGCCAAGGTCAAGTTCTGGGCGACCGAGCGCGAGTGGGAGGTGCTCGACACGGGCGTGCAGCTGCACGGCGGGTACGGCTACATCATGGAGTACCCGATCGCCCGCGCCTTCACCGATGCTCGGGTGCACCGCATCTACGGCGGCACGAACGAGATCATGCGCGATCTCGTCGGCCGTCAGATCGCCGGCAAGCGCTGACACTTCCTCGCGCGGGATCAAAAACGCACCTCCGGAATGCTCCGGGGGTGCGTTTTTGATCCCGCGAGCGCGGTCGGACCGCGCGAAGCGGGGCAACTTGTATCGACGATCGGCCGAGGATGGGCGGTAGCGCGCGCCGCATCCGGCGTGGGCGCGCGGCAGGAGTCGGCGTGAATCCCCGATCAGAGCGCATATCTTCGCAGCGATGAAGCGCGCGGATCATTCTCCTGACTTGTCTCTTCATGGGATACATGTCCTGCACCATGATCGATACATGTCGGATACGAGATGTCCGACTCGGGGAACGACGAAGTCCCCGTACCCGCTCATCGAAGAGGCCGGAATGTCCACGCTCACCATGCCGCTGCTCGACCGTACGTCGACCGCCCCGATCTGGTTCCAGATCATGCGCGCCATCGAGGGCGAGATCGCGCAGGGGACCTGGGCGCCGGGTGACCGGCTGCCGAGCGAGAGCGCGTTGCGCGACCACTTCTCCGCATCTCGCACCTCCGTTCGCGATGCCCTGTCCCGGCTCGAGAGCGCAGGCATCATCTCCCGTCAGCAGGGCAAGGGCGCATTCGTCGAGCGGGCGCAAGGTCCCTCGGCGTGGACCCTGCCCTCGGCGCCGAGCCTCCTCGGCGAGTACAGCGAGGACGGACGCAGCGCACTGAGCTCCGAGATCCTCCGCGCCGGCATCGAACCCCTCCCGTCCTGGGCGGCGGCGGTCGTCGGCCGTGACTCGCCCGACGGTATGGGATTCGTGCTCGAACGCGTGCGCGCCGTGGGAGCCCGGACCGCCGTGCACGTGATCAACTACCTGCCGTCGCGCTTCGCCGGTGTGCTGCCCGATCTCCGCGACCCGCGCGCGAGCCTCTACGCCGCGATCCGGAACGTGGCAGGGGTCCGCATCGCTCGCATGCACCGCACGATCGAAGCCGTCGCCGCGGACCGAGCGTTGGCGAGTCTGCTCGAGGTCGAGCCCGGGCATCCGATCGTCGTGGTCGAAGCCGTCGCCTACGACCAGGCCGGACAGCCCATCGACTTCTCCCGCGCTTCGGTGCGGACCGACCGCCTGCGCGTCAGCGTCGACACCGGTTTCGACGCCGCAGGCATCTCCACCGAGACCGCATCCGGCCGCTATCCGACCGTCCTGCGCTGACCCCGCACACCCATCGAATTCCCCCGGGAGCCCTGCACATGAGCGAACACCGCATCCTCGTCATCGGCGACAGCTACATGACCGCCGAGATCTTCACCCGCGCGTTCGCGCAGCGGGGCATCGACGTCGACGAGGCGACGATGACGATCACGACGCCGACGTGGGACACGTCTTCGATCCGGGAGTACGAGGGCGACCCGGCGGAGGTCGCACGCCTCGGACGCGGCTACGACATCATCGCCTTCCATGCGGCACCGGTCACCGCTGAGGTGCTCGCTGCACTCCCTGACCTGCGTCTGATCGGCTGCGCTCGCGGAGGACCCGTCAACGTCGATGTCGATGCCGCGCGTGAGCGGGGGGTGCGGGTCACCACGACGCCGGGGAAGAACGCGGATGCCGTGGCCGACCTCACCATCGGCTTCCTGATCTCCCTGGTGCGCAACGTGCCGGCGTCTTTGCGTGACGTCGACGAGCGGGTGGCCGATGGACGCCCGCTCGCCGAGTCGACCTTCGAGGGTGCGCGGTGGTTCGGCCGCGAGGTCAAGGGCCTCCGGCTGGGACTGATCGGCTACGGGAACGTCGCGCGGCTCGTCGCCGCCCGCGCCCGGGCCCTCGGGGCGACCATCACCGCCTACGATCCCTTCGTCGATCCGGATTCGGTGACGGATGCCACGATCGTCTCCGATCTCGACGCGCTGCTCGCTTCCAGCGACGTCGTCAGTGTGCACGCCCGGGCCACGGCGGAGAACCGCCACATGATCGGTGCCGCGCAGCTCGCCCGGATGCCCGAAGGATCGTTCCTCATCAACACGGCCCGGGAGTCCCTCGTCGATGAGGGGGCTCTCCTCGATGCCTTGCGCAGCGGCCGACTCTCCGGTGCCGCGCTCGACGTCAACGAGCCGGACGGGCCCTGGCGCGAGCTCGTCGCCGAGCCCTCTCTCATCCTCACCCCGCACCTCGCCGGGGCCACGAACGAGACCCTCGCCCGCGGCGCCGACATGCTCGCCGCCGAGGTCGAGAGCTTCCTGACGGACGGGAGCCTCCGATGGGAACGATGACCGATGTCTTCCTCGCGATCGATGCGGGCACGGGTTCGGCGCGGGCGCTCGCCTTCGACATCGAAGGGCGCCTCGTCGCGCGCGCCGCTCGTGAATGGACGCACACGGCCGTGCCCGGCCACCCCGGCGGCACCGTCTTCGACACGGAAGGCGGATGGAACGCCATCGCGGACGCCGTCACCGAGGTGGTCGCGCGGCTCGGCGATCGACGCGTCGCCGCCGTCGCCGCGTCGAGCATGCGGGAGGGGTTCGTGCTCTACGACGCCGGGGGACGCGAGCTCTGGGCCTGCCCGAACACCGACGGTCGGGCACGGATCGAGGCCGACGAACTGGTCGCCGAAGGGGTCGCCGACGAGGTGTATCGCACCGCAGGCGACTGGGTGTCGATCACGGCGCCCGCCCGGTTGCGCTGGATCGCCCGGCACCAGCCCGACCTGTTCACGCAGGCCCAGCACCTCGGCATGCTGAGCGACTGGGTCACGACGCGCTTGACGGGCGAGTTCGTGACGGAGCCGACCAGCGGCTCGAGCTCGGCGCTGTTCGATCTCCGCGCGCGGAACTGGTCCGACGAGTTGGCAGGCCTGGTCGGGGTGAACCGTCGCATCCTCCCTCCCGTCGTCGAGTGCGGAGACGTCGTCGGTGCGGTCACGCCCGCCGCCGCTGCCGCGACCGGACTCGCCGTCGGGACCCCGGTCGTCGCGGGAGGCGCTGACACCCAGCTCGCCCTGCACGGCATCGCCGCCAGGGAGGGGGTGCCGACCATCGTCGCCGGAACCTTCTGGCAGACGACCGCCGTCGTGTCCGAACCGCTCATCGATCCGGAGCGTCGACTGCGCACGCTCTGCCATGTCGAGCGCGGCAGCTGGATGGTCGAGGGCATCGGCTTCCTCTCCGGGCTCGCCATGCGGTGGTTCCGCGATGCGATGTGCCCCGATGCCGCAGATCTCGGTCGTGCAGCCGGTACGTCGGCGTTCGCGGTGATGGAGGGCTGGGCCGCCGAGGTGCCCGCGGGCTCGAACGGTGTGGTCGCGACCATGGCGAACGTCATGCAGGCGGACGCCTGGCATCATGCGGCGCCCGCCTTCGTGGGCTTCGACATCAATGACGCCGCGCACTCGTCGCGGGGCGCGTTCATCCGGGCGATCGAGGAATCGGCCGCCATCGTCGCGAACGCCCACCTCGGCATCCTCGCTTCGCTCACCGACGGTCGAGCCCTCGCCGAGGGGACCGTGACCTTCACCGGTGGTTCGAGTGCCGGTGCGCTCTGGCCGCGTGTGATCGCGGGGGTCACCGGACTCGACACCCGGGTGACCCCGGCGCCGGAGGCCACCTCCTACGGGGCGGCACGTCTGGCGGCGCGCGGAGTGGGTGCGGACCTGCCCCCGATGGCTGACCCCGATCGTGTCGAGCACGTCGACCCGCAAGAGCACGAGCGGTATCGCGCCGTGACCGAGCGCTGGCATCGCGTCTACCGGGATGTGCTCTCGATCTCGGGGCCCGACCTGCATCCGCTCTTCACCCCTCCCGGGGCCGCCCGCGCCCCACACGACCTTCCTCCCACCCGACTCTCGCACGCCGGCCACGCCGGCTGACGACCACCAGAAGGAGACACCATGGCAGACCTCGAAGGCAACGCCGCAGCGAAGAAGTTCCACGTCGAGACGCCGGCCGCCCGGTTCACCCAGAACATCCGCGGCGCGGCGAACCTCGACTGGGGCATGCAGAACCGCCTCTCACGCATCCTCGACCCCCAGACCGGACGCACGGTCATGCTGGCGTTCGATCACGGGTACTTCCAAGGGCCGACATCCGGCCTCGAGCGCATCGACCTCAACATCGCACCGCTCGCCGAACACGCCGATGCCGTCATGTGCACCCGCGGCGCCCTGCGCACCTCCGTGCCGCCCGCGACCCGGGCCGGGCTCGTGCTGCGAGCCTCGGGCGGACCGTCGATCCTCAAGGACCTCTCCGACGAGTACACGGCGATGGCGATGGCGGATGCCGTGCGCATCAACGCCGATGCCGTGGCCGTGCAGGTCTTCGTCGGAGGCGAGCACGAGAGCCGCAGCATCCGCAACCTGACGACGCTCGTCGACGACGGGTACGCGGCCGGTGTGCCCGTGCTCGGTGTGACCGCGGTCGGCAAGGAGCTGGTGCGCGACGCCCGCTACCTGGGCCTCGCCACCCGCATCATCGCCGAGCTGGGAGCGCAGCTCGTCAAGACCTACTACTGCGAGGAGGGATTCGAGGACGTCGTCGCCGGTTGCCCGGTCCCGGTGATCATGGCGGGCGGGAAGAAGCTGCCCGAGCTCGAAGCCCTCACGATGGCCTCGAACGCGGTGCGTGCGGGGGCCGCCGGTGTCGACATGGGGCGCAACATCTTCCAGAGCGCCGACCCCGCGGCCATGATGCTCGCCGTCCGTGCCGTCGTCCACGACGACGTCGATCCCGCGGATGCCCACGAGCTGTTCCGCGAGGCGACCGAGACACGGGTGCCCGCATGAGCGCCGAGGTGCTGCGGGCCGCGGAGGCCGACCTGCGTTTCGGCGACTGGGGGCCCGGCTACCTGGCGCAGGACGAGGACGCCGCGTTCGGCGTGGTCGTGCTCCGTCCGGGAGACGTGTTCGCCAACCATCTTCACGAACACCACACCGAGTCGTTCGTGGTTCTCGAAGGACGTGCGGAGATCTGGCTCGACCGTCGCACCCGTCGCGTCGTCGAAGCCGGAGACGTGCTGCGGGCCGCACCGCACGAGGAGCACCTCGTGCGGAACCCGTTCGACGAGGTCTTCCGCGCCGTGTTCGTGAAGACGCCGTGGATCGACGGCGACAAGGTCGATCGACCCTGGACCCCTGCCGCACCACCGACCGTCTGACTTTTCCTCCCCCACCCGAAGAACATCGAAAGGACAGCACCATGAGTGTGCAAAGACGCTCCTCATCATCCGCTCGCCTCACTCGGCGCGCTCTGCCCGTCATCGCTCTGGCATCCACGTTGGGCCTCGTGCTCGCCGGATGCGCCGGCGACTCCGGCGGCTCCTCCGGCGACGGCGGCGACAAGACCCTCAAGGTCCTGATCGCCGCCCCGCAGGAAGGCGCGGGCAAGATCCTCGAGGCCGACTTCGAGGCCGAGACCGGCGTCGAGATCGAGGTCGAGGTCGTGCCCTACGACCAGATCCAGACCAAGGCGATCCTGGACGCCCAGTCCGGGACGAACAACTACGACGTCATCCAGTACTGGTACACGTCGGTCGGCGCGCTCGCCGATGCCGGTGCGCTCGCCGACATCACCGACTGGGTCGATTCCGACGAGGACATCGATTCCTCCGACTTCATCGAGGCGATCTTCGGGCCGTACACGCAGTACGAGGGCGCGACCTACGGGCTGCCGATCGACGGCGACACGCACGTGCTGTTCTACAACAAGGCGATCTTCGAGCGGAACGGCGTCGAGGTCCCGACCACGTGGGACGAGTACGTCGAGGTCTCGAAGAAGATCACGGATGCCGAGAAGGCGAACGGCGTGTACGGCAATGCGCTGCTCGGCTCCAAGAGCGCCTTCAACATCGGCTCGACGTTCTTCAACCGTCTCGCCACGATGTCGCCCGATCCGATCGACCCGCAGATGCCGCAGCTCGACACGGAGTACGCGGTCGCGGCCGCGCAGTCGATGCTCGATGCAGCGCCGTCGGCGTTGCCCAGTCCGCTGGAGATCGGCTTCGAGCAGGCCCTCCCGCAGTTCCTCTCCGGCTCCGTCGGCATGATCGAGTTCTGGACCGATCTGGGCGTCTTCGCGCAGGACCCCGAGCAGTCGAAGATCGTCGACGGCTGGGGCGTCGCGCCCCTCCCCGTCGGACCGGAGGGCAAGGTCTCCGGAGCCCTGAACGCGGGGTGGGCGATGGGCATCAGCCCCAATGCCGGCGACGAGGACCTGGCCAAGCAGTTCGTGGCCTTCGCATCGTCGAAGGAGACCAACGAGAAGCTCATCACCACGACGGGCTCCGGCGTCGACCCGACCCGCACCTCCACTCTGGAGAGCGCGAAGTACATCGAGTTCGCCCCTGAAGTGTCGGCCGTCGCGGCGCAGGTGCTTCCCAACGCGCAGTCGTGGCCGACCTCGCCGCAGGCGCCGGAGATGATCCAGTCGTTGAGCGACAACCTGGCGCTCATGCTGCAGGGCGGCCTGACCGCCGAACAGGCGATGCAGCAGACCTGGGACTCCTGGCAGTCCTTGGCCGACTGACCTCTCGTCGAACCCGGAAAGGACCGCTCATGTCGCAACCCGTCGCAAGCCGTCGCGTCGTCCGACGCGGGTCGTGGACGGGGCGCGCCCTGCTCGCGCCCGCCGTCATCGCGATCGTGATCATCGCGATCTACCCGCTCGCGTACATCATCGCTGCCTCCTTCTCGGAGTCGTCGCTGGGGCGGCCGTTCTCGGAGTGGGTCGGGTTCGACAACTTCGCGGCGATGCTGGGGGACGGGGTCACCATCCCGTCCCTCGGCAGGTCGCTCCTGTTCGCCATCCCGTCCGCGGTCATCGCGCTCGTCGCGGGTCTCGCGGTGGCACTCTCGCTCGATGCGGCCGTCAAGGGCGGTCGAATCATCCGGGTGCTCCTGCTGCTCCCGCTGATGACACCGCCCGTCATGGCGGGCGTCATCTGGAAGCTCATGCTCGCGCCCACCGGTGGCCTGCTGAACAACATCGGGCAGTCGTTCGCCCCCGGGTCGGATCCGTTCCTGTTCCTCGGTTCGAGCCCTGCCGCGATGATCTCCGTCATCTTCGTGGATGCGTGGCAGTGGACGCCGTTCTGCGTCCTCCTGGTCTTCGCGGCGCTGCAGACGCTCCCGACGGAGGTCTACGAGGCATCGCAGGTCGACGGCGCCGGTGTGTGGCAGACATTCTGGCGCATCACCTTCCCCCTGGTGCTTCCGAGCCTGATCACGGTGCTGCTGCTGAAGCTCGTGGTCTCCTTCAAGGTGTTCGACCTCGTCTTCATCATGACCAGCGGCGGACCGGGCTTCGACACCACCGTCAGCAGCTTCGAGATCTACCGCACCGGCCTGCAGACGTTCGACGTGGGAGCGGCGGCGGCGCAGACCATCGCCTTCCTCGTGCTCGTCACCATCGTCATCCTGCCGCTCAACGCCGTGCGACAGCGCCTGCACAAGGAGAGCTGATCATGTCCCTCACGCTCCGCGTCCCCGCCCGCACCGAGGAGAGCGCGACGCAAACCCTCGTCGTCCCCGACGCGCGTCGTCGTCGTCGTCCGAAGGTCCGCACCTCGAGCACGTCGCGTCCGGGGCGTCCGTCCGTCGTGGTCACCGCCGTCAAGTGGGTCGTGATCGTCGTCTCGATCTCTCTGGCCCTGTTGCCCGTGCTCTACATGGTCGGAATGTCCTTCAAGAGCCCGGACGACATCCTGTCGACGCGAATCCTCCCCTCTCGCCTCGCCGTCGAGAACTGGGTCGCCGCGTTCGAGAACTGGCCGATCCTGACGTACCTCCGGAACTCGTTCGGCGCCGCGATCGTGGCGGTCCTGGTGGCGCTCCTGGTCTCGATCCCCGCGAACTACGCGATGGCTCGACTCCGCGTCGGAGGGAAGCAGGCTCTCGGGCTCATCGTCTCGGCCTACGTCGCTCCGCCGGTCGTGGCGATCATCCCGCTCTTCGTGCTGGTGCGCTCTGCGGGACTGATGGACTCCGTGCTGGGCCTCGGCATCGTCGAGGGACTGTTGCTCACGCCGGTGGCCGTCTGGTTGCTCGACGGTTTCTTCCGCGCCATCCCCTTCGAGGTCGACGAGGCGGCTCAGATCGACGGCTGTGGCCCGCTCCGCGCACTCTGGTCCGTCATCCTGCCGCTCACCGCACCGGGGATCGTCGCCGTCTCGATCATCGTCTTCATCCTCGCGTACAACGACTTCCTGATCCCGCTGCTGCTGACCCAGAGCATCGACTCCCAGACGCTCCCGGTCGGGATCGCCCTGATGCAGGGCGGCCGTGAGGTGATGTTCGGGCAGATGGCCGCGGCGAGCCTGTCCGGCCTGATCCCGATCTACCTGTTGGCGCTGTTCCTGCAGAAGTGGCTCGTGGGCGGTCTCACTCAGGGCAGCGTGAAGTAACTCGCCGCGTTGCAGCGTCGCCGCGTCGCCGCGTGTGCGGGATCAAAAACGCACCTCCGGGATGCTCTGGGGGTGCGTTTTTGATCCCGCACGCGCGGTCGGACCGTGGACAAGGCCGCCGTCGCCGGGTTGAATCGAGGGCATGACGACCTCGCTCCTGGAGATCCTGGATGAGCACGTCGCGCGCGGCACGGCACCGGGGATCATCGGCGTGCTCGGCGCCCCCGACGGGTCTACCGAGATCGTCACGGCCGGTGATCTCCCGGCGGATGCGATCGTGCGCATCCAGTCCATGACGAAGCCGATCCTCGCCGTTGCGGCACTGCGTCTCGTGCAGGGCGGGCGCCTCCGACTCGACGATCCCGTGGAGCGCTGGCTGCCGGAGCTCGCCGACCGCCGGGTGCTGCGCACGCCGGACGCGCCGATCGACGATGTCCGTCCGGCGACGACGCCCATCACGTTGCGCCATCTGCTCACCAACACCTCCGGGTACGGCGTGCAGGTCGTGCCGTCTCCGCTGGCGATGGCGATGATCGGGAACAGGACGGCCGCGGGGCAGGAGCCGGTGGCGATGGGCGCTCCGGAGTGGATCGACGCGCTGGCCGCACTTCCGCTCGCGTTCGAACCCGGCTCCGGATGGCGCTACCACCACTCCTTCGGCATCCTCGGGGTGCTCCTCTCCCGCGTGGTCGACGGGTCGCTGGAGGCGCACCTTCGGCGGGACCTCTTCGAGCCGTTGGGCATGGTCGACACCGGGTACACGGTTCCGCTCGAGCAGGCCCACCGGCTGCCCGCTGCGAACCGGCACACGGAGGGCGGACTGGTCGAGGTCGAGCCTGCGGGTGGGGGTTTCTCGGTCGCGCCGGCGCCCTTCGACCTCAGTCACTCCGAACTCGTGTCGACCGCTGCCGACCATGCGGCCTTCGCGCGGATGCTGGCGACCGGGGGACGGCATGACGGAAAGGTCGTCCTCGACCCCGAACTGCTGGCGGAGATGCGCACGGACCAGGTGCCTGCGAGCGCGAAGACCGACGACAGCTTCTTCCCGGGGTTCTGGGACGGCACGGGGTGGGGTTTCGGCGTCGCGATGCAGACCTCCGGGGCGAACGCCGGTCGCTACGGATGGTCAGGCGGGCAGGGGACGGACTTCTGGATCCACCCCGACGGTTCGTTCGGCATCGTGCTGAGCCAGGTCGAGATGGGCCCGGAGGTCATGGGCTTGTTCCGAGACGTCCAGCGGGTCGCTGACCCCGCGTGCGGGATCGAAAACGCCCCTGCGGGAAGCACTTGAGGCGCGTTTTTGATCCCGCACGCCGGCCGCGCACGGGATTCAGCGCTTCCAGTAGCCGCAGAAGCTGACCGCGTTCTTGTCGACCCCGCGTTCGCCGACGAGGTGCTTGCGGACCCCGGAGGCCAGCGCCTGCTCCCCCGCCGCATACGCGTGGAACGGAGCGGCGGGTAGCGCCGTACGGCCGAGCGTCTCGAGAGCCAGAACCCCGGGAGCCGTGTCGTGCGGACGCACGAGCCAGACGATCTCGATCCCTGGAGGATGCGGGAACGGCAGGGCGTCCTCGTCGGACGGCACTTCGACGATCACGGTGCCGACGGCGTCCTCCGCCAGCGATGCGCTGATCGAGGCGATCGCGGGGAGGGCGGTCTCATCGCCGACGAGGAGGACGCGTTCGGTGCCGCGCTGCGGGTTGAAGGTGAGCCCCTCGTCGATGATCAGCACGTGCTCGCCAGGCTGGCAGGTCTCGGCCCAGTGCGATGCCGGGCCGGCCGTGGCCTCTGCCGCCGATCCGTGCAGCACGAAGTCCACATCGATCTCCGCACCGGTGTCCGCCGTGGCCGCGCGGTAGGCGCGCACGCTGTAGTTCCGCATCACGGGGCGCTCGTCGTCGGGGATGCGCAGGAACTTCAGGTAGCCGAAGATCTTGTTGGCCTTGGCGGGCACGCGGTCGAGTCCCGCGTCGCCGCCGATCGGCAGGAACAGCCGGAACCACTGATCGAACCCCATCGGGCGGAACTTCTCGATCTCACCATCGCCGAGCGTCACCCGGGACCAGTGCGCCGATAGCCGTTGCGTGCGCAGCACCGTGAGGTGGATGAGTCCGGCGTTCTCGGGCTTGACCATCTTGCTGTATGCCATGGGCGCCTTTCAGGGAAGCTGCCAGGGGAAGAACGCCACGAAGAGCGCGGCGGAGACCAGCAGCATCGCCGCGGTGAAGACGGTGTCCCGTGTGCGGAACGGCACCAGGTGTCGCTCCGTGCGGGTGGGGTGCGCGCCGAAGGCCCGCGAGTCCATCGCCAGGGCCACGCGTTCGGCGTGCCGGATCGCGCCGGCGAGCAGCGGAACGATGTAACCCCAGCCGCGGGCGATGCGGGCGAAGGGTCCGCGTCCGCCGTGGTAGCCGCGCACCCGGTGGGCCGCCCGGATGACGGCGAGCTCGTGTCCGAACCGTGGCACGAAACGGAAGGCTGCGAGCGCCGTATACCCGATCCGGTACGGGACCCTCAGCTGCTGCACGCCGGCACGGACGAGGTCGGGGCCGCTGGTGGTGAGGCCGCCGACGAGGGCGAGGGAGACGATGGCGCCCAGACGCAGGGCCGTGGCGAAGCCGAGCAGCAGGGCACCGCTGTAGAGCGTCCAGTCGCCGATGCGCACGACGGGGGTGGTGTCGGAGACGATTGCGGTGTCGACCCAGACCGAGAAGCCGATACCGATCAGCAGCATCCCGGCGGGGAGGGCGAGCAGCAGGAGGGCCAGGAGGCGTCCGGTCAGCCGCGCGCCGAGCAGGATCAGGGCATATGCGAGCAGGAGGAACGCGGCCGGGGTGGCGAGGTCGCGGACGAACACGAGCAGCAGCATCGCGGGCGCGAACCCGGCCACCTTGGCGAGCGGGTTCAGGGCGTAGAGGAACTGCCGCGGGGAGGACGCCGTCATCCGGGCGTAGGGGTCGAAACCCGGACCGGTGGCGGCCGCGGTGCCGGGGACCACGCGGTCCGTGGCTTCGGCGCTCACGGGTGCACCCCGAGCCCGGCAGACGAAAGGACACGCTGCAGAGCGGGGAGGCGGAGCCCCGCATCGGCGAGCAGCCGCTCATCCCGGAACAGTGTCGACGTCGGGCCGCTCGCTCGCACCCGCCCGCCCGCGAGCACCACGACGTGGGAGGCGTGTTCCGCCACGAGCTGCAGATCGTGCGTGACGATCACGATGGTGGTGCCCTCGGTGCGCAGCTCCTGCAGCAGGTCGAGGAGCTCGGCCGCCCTGGCACGGTCCTGGCCGAAGGTGGGCTCGTCCAGAGCGAGGACCCGCGGCCGGGTGATCAGTGCGGTGCCCACCGACAGGCGCCGCTTCTCGCCGCCGGAGAGCAGGAACGGATGCACGTCCGCCTTGTGCGCGAGCCCGAAGCGCGTGAGCATGTCGTCGACCCGCGCGGTGATCTCGGCGTCCGGAACCTGGCGCAGTCGCAGGCCGTGAGCCAGCTCGTCGAACACCGTGTGCGCGATGAACTGGTGCTCCGGGTTCTGGAACACGAATCCGACGCGTGCGGCGAGGTCGCGTGGTGAGGCGACGCCCGGGTCGATGCCGTCGACCGTGACCTGGCCTCGGGGCGGCGGCACGACGCCGGCGAGCGCCTGGATCAGCGTGGTCTTACCCGCTCCGTTCGCCCCGACGATCGCCGTGAGGCTCCCCGTCTCCAGAGCGAGATCGATCCCGTGCAGGATCTCGGTGCGCCGTTTCTTGACGGAGAGCCCGCGCGCGCGGATTATCGCCTGGCCGGTCTGTGCGCGTGCATCGCGGTCCTCTTCACGCGGTGCGGGGATGGCCGCCGCCGTCGCGGGGGAGTGCGGTGCCTCCTGGGCGAGCGCGTCAGCGAGCTCGTGCGGTGCGAGGGGGAGCGGATCGAGTCTTCGGCCCTCGTCCCGCAGCCGGAGTGCGGCGAGCGTGGCTCCCGGAAGCCACACGCCCATCGACACGAGTTCGTCGGCGTGCTCGCGGATGATCTCCGCCGCGGGGCCGTCGAAGACGACCGTCCCTTCGCGGTCGAGCACCAGCGTGCGGGTGACGAAGTCCATCGCCGCATCGAGGTTGTGCTCGACGAGGAGGATCGCTCGGTCACCGGCGGCGACGACATCCGACAGCGCCGTGTATACGTCGTCGATGCCCAGCGGGTCGAGGTTGGCGGTCGGTTCGTCGAGCACGATCAGCGGGGAACCCATCGCGAGGGCGCAGGCGATCGCGAGTCGCTGCCTCCCTCCACCCGAGAGGTGATCGGGGTTCTCATCGCGGCGATCCCAGAGCCCGACGCGCCGCAGAGCCGCTTCGACCCTGTCGCGGACGACGTCGACGTCGAGGAGCAGGTTCTCGGGTCCGAACGCGACCTCGTCGTAGACCGTGCCCGTGACGATCTGCGTGTCCGGATCCTGGAACACCATCGCCACCTGCGTGCTGAGTGTCGCGGTCTCTGCGCTCGCCGAGTCGATGCCACCGGCCTCGACCGTGCCGACCATGCTCGCGGGCAGCGCATGCGGGATCAGACCGTTGAGCGCGAGGGTCAGTGTCGACTTGCCGGATCCGGACGGTCCGAGCAGCAGGACCACTTCGCCGGGGTGGATGTCGAACGTGACGTCACGGGGGGAGGGGTGCGCGGCATCGGCGTGGGTGAGGGAGAGGTCACGCACGCGGAGCAGAGGCGCGGATGGGCGCACGGCGGGGTCCCGGGTCGTCGGATCGTGGACTTCTAACTTAGCTGAGCCTTACCTGATCCGCCATCGAGCGGGGGCGACGCAGTGCGCCGGATCGAGCCCCGTCAGCGTCGGGCGACTCCGGCCCGGCGCAGCGCCGAACCGATGGCGAGCCCGATCGCGGTCCAGGCGACCGGGCCCAGCACCGAGATCGCGAGGTACAGGATCTGCGCCCACAGCGGCATGACCGAGAGATGGGCGGCGAAGAACACGACGACCGCCACGAAGATCCCGATGATCGCGGCCGAGAGGAAGAAGCGCCACGGACCCCAGGAGCGGTAGCGCGTGAGCGCAGCCACTCCTTCCTGGATCAGGCCGAACAGCAGGGCCGTGCCGATGAACCGCAGGGCCCAGGCCGGGTTGAAGGCGCTCGCGATCAGCGCTGCGAACACATGCGTGATCAGGGCGACGAGGGGAAGGCGCAGCACCTCCTGGGCGATGATCCCCGGGAGCACGTGCGAGCCGAGCACGAGGCCGTAGAGGAACAGCAGGGGGCTCGCCAGCAGGACCGGCGTCACCCATCCGGCGATGCCCGCGAGGATGCCCGTCGCGACGCCGATCGCTGCGCAGACGAGCAGGACGCGAGTCGTCAGGACGGAGGTGCGGGCCACGTCTCCAGCTTACTGTCGACCTATCGGGAGCCCTGCCGTGCAAAATCCTGGCGTATCGGCGAAGCCGGATTCGACCATCGACCAGTTCTGTCTCCGGAGGTGAGGAGCGGGGCTATGTTGGCCGCGGTGCAGCAACGCGGCTGCATCGTGATCATCGGGAGCACCACATGGGTCGAACACCCCTCCGGATGGCAGCAGCCACCACCCTGGCGACGCTGTTCATCGCATCCACGGCAACCACCGGTTTCGCGGCGACCGAGGAGGTGACGCACCCCGTTCCGGTCGCCGGCACCCCAGGGCACTACATCGTGGTCATGAAAGCAGACCCCCTCGCCACCTACGAGGGCGACGTCAAGGGCCTGAAGGCGACGAAACCCGCCGAGGGTGAGCAGCTCGAGACCCAGTCGCAGGACTCGCAGCGGTACGTCAAGCACCTCGAATCCGAGCAGACCGACCTCGTCAGCGACATCGGCGTCACCCCGGACACGACCTACCAGGTCGTGCTCAACGGGTTCAGCGCCGACCTCAGCGGCGAACAGGTCGATGCGCTCCGTGCGTCGAAGGACGTGCTGGGCGTGTACCCCGATGAGATCCGTCACCCGGATGCGCAGACGTCGACCGACTTCCTCGGGCTCGGCGACGACCGCAAGGGCCGTGGCGGCGTGTGGCAGCAGACCGGAGGCGTAGACAAGGCCGGAGAAGGCGTCGTGGTGGGTGTGATCGACACCGGCATCGCCCCGGAGCACCCCTCGTTCGACGGCAAGAAGCTCAAGAAGCAGAAGAAGCAGCACGACCGGCACAAGGGCAAGCAGCCCTACACCGACGGGAAGTACGTCTACTTCGACAAGTCCGACGGCGGCCAGTTCCAGTCCGCGATGGTCGAAGCCCAGGACTGGGACAAGCGCGACTACTCCTCCAAGCTGATCGGCGGCCAGTACTTCTACGCCGGAGCCGAGGCCGCCGGCTTCGACTTCCAGTACGACTACCTCTCGCCGCGTGACGGCGACGGTCACGGATCCCACACCGCGAGCACCGCGGCGGGCAACTTCAAGGTCAAGGCCTCCATCGAGGATGTCGACTTCGGCACGGTGTCCGGCGTCGCGCCGGGCGCGAAGGTCGCCGCCTACAAGGCCTGCTACGTCGGTCCCGACCCTGCGGTCACCACGGATGACATCTGCGCCCTCAGCGACCTCGTCGCCGCGATCGACCAGGCCGTCGCCGACGGTGTCGACGTGATCAACTACTCGATCGGCGGCGGTGCCGCCAGCACCGTGATGGCTCCCGAGGACCTCGCGTTCTTCAACGCCGCGGCCGCGGGTGTCTTCGTCGCGACCAGCGCCGGCAACGACGGTCCGGACCCGGTCACCGCCGACCACGCCTCGCCCTGGTACACGACGGTCGCCGCCTCCACCATCCCCACCTGGGAGGGCACCGTGCAGTTCGACGGGTTCGAGCAGGCCGGAGCGTCGGTGAGCGTGCCGTTCGGCGAGAGTGTCACCGGCCCGTCCATCGCAGCGGTCGACGCCGGGGCGGCAGGAGCGGTCGACGCGCAGCTCTGCCTGCCCGGCACCCTCGACCCGGCCAAGGTCGCCGGACACATCGTCGTGTGCGACCGCGGCAGCAACGCACGTGCCGAGAAGTCGCAGGTCGTGAAGGACGCAGGCGGTATCGGCATGGTTCTCGTGAACGTGCCCGGTGGAGCGGACTCGCTCGACAACGACTTCCACGCCGTGCCGACCGTCCACCTCAACGCCGAGTACCGCGAAGCCGTGCTCGCGTACGTGCAGGGCGGCGTCGATCGGCCGATCACGCTGGTCGGTGAGAACACGACGGGCGTGACCACCCCCACGCCGCAGATCGCGGGCTTCTCGAGCCGCGGACCGATGCTCGCCGACGGCAGTGATGTGCTGAAGCCGGACGTGGCGGCCCCCGGTGTCGCGATCCTCGCGGCGACGAACAACGCCCCCGGAGAGAAGCCGACCTTTGGCATCCTGTCCGGCACGTCGATGGCCTCACCGCACGTGGCCGGCCTCGGAGCGCTCTACCTCGGTGAGCACCCGAAGGCGACGCCGGCGGAGATCCGTTCGGCGATGATGACGACCGCCTATGACACCGTCCTGCCCGACGGATCGAAGAACACGAACCCGTTCGAACAGGGCGCGGGACAGGTCGACGCGACGCGGTACCTGAACCCGGGTCTGCTCTACCTCAACGGAGTGAAGGACTGGGCGGCGTTCCTCGACGGGAAGGGCCTGTCGGACTTCCCCGGCATCGATCCCATCGACGGCAGCGACCTGAACCAGGCATCGATCTCGATCGGCTCGCTGGCCAGCGCGCAGACCGTCACCCGGTCGGTCACATCGACCCAGAAGGGGACGTTCACCGCGAAGGCCTCGGTCCCGGGAGTGCACGTCAAGGTCACGCCCTCGCAGTTGACCTTCGACAAGCCGGGGCAGACGAAGACCTTCACGGTCACGTTCGACAACACCGACGCTCCGGTGGAGCAGTGGGCCACCGGCACGCTGACCTGGACGAGCAAGAAGAACACGGTGCGTTCCCCGATCGCGGTGTTCCCGGTGACGGCGGACGCTCCGGCCGAGGTCACGGGTACCGGAGCGGACGGCAGTACGGCGGTCGAGATCACCCCCGGTCTCGACGGCGACCTGGCGCTGGACCTCTCGGGCCTCACCGCCTTCGACCTGCTCAGCGACCCGGACAACCCGGTCGAGGGGCACTCGGGCGACGAGAACTCCGGTGACGCGAACAAGGACGTGGCGTGGATCGTCGATGTACCGGAGGGGACCACCCTCTCGCGGTTCGACCTCGACTCTTCGGACGACGACGGCAGCGACCTGGACCTCACCGTGTACCGCGTGGTGAGCCCGGACGACCTGCGGTACTACGAGCGGTGGCAGTCGGCGACCGGTTCGGCGGACGAGCAGGTCACGCTCCCCGCACCGACCGCCGGGACCTACCTCGTGGTCGCGAACATGTACTCGACGACGGGTCCGATGACGTGGGACATGACCTACGCCAACGTGCAGCCCGGCGGAGACGGCGCGTTCGCCGCGACCCCGAACCCGATCGCCGCCGTTCGCGGCGAGAAGACGAGCTACGAGCTCAGCTGGACGGGCCTCACGGCCGGTACCCGGTACCTGGGGCTGGTCCGCTACGGCGACTCCGAGGTCCGCACCGTGGTGACGGTCACCGTCCCGGCGGGTGAAGCGCCTGACGCCGAGGTCCCGCCGACCGAAGCGCCCGAGACGGACGCTCCGGAGACGGAGGCTCCGCCGACGGAGGCCCCCGAGACGGACGCGCCGCCGACGGAGGCGCCCGAGACGGAGGCTCCGCCGACGGCCAAGCCGGAGTAGCCCCCACAGCACAGCGCCCCGCGGTCTCCCTTCCGCGGGGCGCTGTGTGCGTCCGGGCCTCGGTTCGGCGGCGCCTTGCAGCGTCGACTGAATCATGATTCAGTCGACTCGAACAGTCGCATCCGGTGGGGAGACGATCACGGCCCTGTGTCTGCGCGCTGTGGGGGAGAGATGAGCACGCACCACGTCACGAATCAGGCGCCGGAGCGCGTCGGCGTGGACGAGTACGGCACGAACACGGCGCTCGTCGAGGGGGTCGAGCGCTATGACGCCGCATGGGCGCACCCGGGACTGCACGAGATCGGCGTCCGTGTGGGCGGCGAGCAGTTCCAGGAGGATGCGCGACGGGCCAACAGGAACAAGCCGGTCCTGCGCACCCACGACCGCTGGGGGCACCGCATCGACGAGGTCGACTACGACCCGTCGTACCACCGCGTGCTCGGCGCGGCCGTCGCGGCGGGGGCGCACACCTCGGCTTTCGCCGCCCCGCGGCCCGGTGCGAACGTCGCTCGTGCCGCATCGTTCATGCTGTTCGCCCAGGTCGAGCCCGGGCACGCCTGCCCGGTGTCGATGACGCATTCCGTCGTGCCGGTCGTCGCCGCGCAGCCGGAACTGGCCGCGCAATGGATGCCGCGACTCCTGTCGACCCGATACGACTCCACCCTCTCCCCGGGAAAGCCGGGCGCGTTGTTCGGCATGGCCATGACCGAGAAGCAGGGCGGTTCGGACGTGCGCTCGAACACGACCGTCGCCGCGCCGCTCGGGGGCGGACGCTACGCGTTGACGGGGCACAAGTGGTTCTGCTCCGCGCCGATGTCGGATGCCTTCCTCGTCCTCGCTCAGGCGCCGGGCGGCCTCTCCTGCTTCCTGCTCCCGCGCCTGCGCGAAGACGGAACGCGCAACGAGATCCGGATCATGCGCCTGAAGGACAAGCTCGGCAACGTCTCCAACGCGTCGAGCGAGGTGGAGTACGAAGGCGCCGTCGCCCACCTCGTCGGGGAGGAGGGGCGCGGTGTGCGCACGATCATCGAGATGGTCACCCACACCCGGCTGGACTGCATCCTGGGCTCGCTGGCAGGCATGCGTCAGGCGACCGCCGAAGCAGCCTGGCACGTGCGTCATCGCTCCGCGTTCGGTCGTACCCTCATCGACCAGCCGGCGATGACCGCCGTGCTCGCCGACCTGCAGCTCGAGACCGAGGGGGCCACCGCTGCGGCGCTCAGACTCGCGCGCGCCTACGACGCCGATGCCGACGAGCAGGAGACCGCTTTTCGTCGTCTCGGCACCGCGGTCATGAAGTACTGGGTCTGCAAGCGCGGGCCCGCGCATGCGGCCGAAGCGCTCGAATGCCTCGGCGGCAACGGGATCACCGAAGACTTCCCGCTCGCCCAGCGCTATCGCGAGCAGCCGGTCATGGCGGTGTGGGAGGGGTCGGGCAACGTCATCGCCCTCGACGTCTTGCGTGCGCTTGCCCGCGAGCCGCAATCCTTCGAGGCGTTCGACGCGGAAGTGGCGCTCGCCGCCGGGCAGGATCCCCGACTCGACGCGCACATCGCCCGCACGCGGGATCGCGTTCGCCGCATCACGGAGGATCCTGCGGCCGAGGCGCGGGCACGGAGGCTGGTCGCCGACCTGGCGCTGTCGTTGGAGGCATCGCTCCTGATCCGTACCGCCCCTTCCGCCGTCGCGGAGGGGTTCCTCGCGGCGCGCCTCGGCGAGGGGATGGGGCGACTGTTCGGCGAACTCCCCGAAGGGGTCGAGGCCGCCGCCATCGCCGCCCGGGCGTGACGATCTCCGTGTCGCGTCAGATCTTGCGGCTGCGCGGCATGAGCCGCACGGGTGGCAGCGGCGGAGCGGGGATGCGCACGTCGTGTCCGGCGACGACACCGAAGCGGTCGGATGCCGCTTCCCAGGCCTCGCGCGCGTCGACGATCTCGTCGTGCGAGCGGCCGGCGAAGTTCCACCACATCACGATGTCGGCCTCGAAGGGCTCGCCGCCGAGGAGGAAAAGCAATGCCCCCTCGCCGCTCGACACCTCGACGCCCTCGCGGGAGTCGCCGAGGTAGAGCAGGCCGTTGCGGTCGAGAGCATGCTCGGCCACGACCGCATCGCCCTCGACGAGCATCAGCGCGTGCTCCCAGTCGGCCCGCAAGGGGAGACGCACGCGGGAGCCGGGGGAGAGGACGATCTCCGCGCCCACGATCGGCGTGTGGACGGTAGCGGGCGAGCGCACGCCGGCGAAGTCACCGAGCACGACGGTGGCTTCGGCTGCTGCCCCCTCGTCGGCGGGGAGTGTGAGCGCGGGCAGTTCGGTGTGCCGTTCGAAGCCGGGGGAACCGTGGCGGGCGGATTCGGGCAGCACCACCCAGAGCTGCAGTGCGTCGAGCGGCACGGGATCGTCGCCGATCGAGTACTCCGAATGCGAGATGCCGTTCCCGGCCGTCATCAGGTTCAGCTGCCCGCGCCGCAGGTCCGCATCGCTGCCGAGTGAGTCGCGGTGGCGGATCTCCCCGACGAGCGGCCAGGTCACGGTCTGCAGTCCGATGTGCGGGTGCGGCTCGACCCGCATCTTCGTGTCGGCGGGACCGAACCGGTCGAGGAAGCACCAGGCGCCGATCGTGGGCAGGTTCCGGTGCGGCAGGGCGCGCAGCACGTTCATCCCGCGCACACCGCCGAGCGGAACCTCCCGCGGCTCCAGGATCAGGCGGTGCTGCCCGATCATTCCGCCCGCCCGGTCGGGTCCTCGCCCGCGGATCCGGCGTGACCTGCGGGAGCCTTGGGCCAGCGGATCTCGGCACCGGGGATCTCATGCGTCTCGAGGTATTTCGCGATGTACGGGCACAGCGGCACGATCGCCTCGCCGCGCCCGGCTGCATCCGTCAGTGCTTCTGAGGCCAGCTTCCCGGCCAACCCCTGTCCCTGGAACGCCGGGTCGATCTCGGTGTGGAGGAAGCGGATGGATCCGGCACGGAGGTCGAAGGCCGCGAAGCCTGCGAGCACGTCGCCCGAGTGGAGTTCGTAGCGCAATTCGCCCTCGTTGCGGGTCACGGTGATGTCGGTCATCGGAGCTCCTTCGAACGGGTTGCCTCCAACCTACGCCCCTGTGGAGAGGGGGGCTCCCGCGTCGGCGGGGGTGGTTACGCTGGAGGAATGCCGCAGACTCCCCGTGACCCGTACGCGGACCTGCCGTACGCCGACGAGCCCTACGACGATGGCTGGGAGCCGTCCGCCCCGCCGGAGCCGATGGATTGGGAGCCACAGGGAGCAGCATACGAGCCGCCTCTCGACTGGGGGTCCGGGCCCGTCACGCCGGTCGCATCGGCCTCGACCCCCGCGTCGGTTGCACGGCGGGCGACCCCGAGCCGGTTCGCGACCGCGCTCGACGCGCTGCACACGGTCTTCGGCTACGACGAGTTCCGTGGCGACCAGGCCGAGATCGTCGAACAGGTCATCGCGGGCGGCGACGCCGTGGTCCTCATGCCGACCGGTGGGGGCAAGAGCATCACGTACCAGGTGCCGGCACTCGTGCGCGAGGGCACGGGGCTCGTGGTCAGCCCGCTCATCGCGCTCATGCACGACCAGGTCGATGCGCTCCGGGCCAACGGCGTCAATGCCGCGTACCTCAACTCGACGCAGGCGATCGACGAGCGCCGAGAGGTCGAGCGGGCCTACGTCGCCGGTGAGCTCGACCTCCTCTACGTCGCCCCCGAGCGGCTCTCTCACGCTCAGACGACGGCGCTGCTGCAACGCGGGACGCTGAGCGTGATCGCGATCGACGAGGCCCACTGCGTGTCTCAGTGGGGTCATGACTTCCGGCCCGACTACCTCGCGCTGGGTGACCTCGGCGAGCGGTTCCCCGGGGTTCCTCGCATGGCTCTCACCGCGACGGCGACCGCGGCCACGCACAAGGAGATCACCGAGCGTCTGCGTCTCGACGGTCGGGACGGACGAGAGGCTGCCACGCACTTCGTCGCGAGCTTCGATCGCCCCAACATCCAGTACCGGATCGTGCCCAAGGTCGACCCCCGTAAGCAACTGGTCGCCTTCATCCGGTCGCAACCGGAAGGTGCGGCGGGTATCGTCTACGCCCTCAGCCGCAAGTCGGTCGAGCAGACGGCGACCTCCCTCGCCGCTCAGGGGATCGACGCGCTTCCGTATCACGCGGGCCTTCCCGCGGAGGTGCGTGCAGCGCATCAGGCCCGCTTCCTCCGGGAAGACGGCGTGGTCATGGTCGCGACCATCGCGTTCGGCATGGGGATCGACAAGCCCGACGTGCGTTTCGTCGCGCACATCGACCTGCCGAAGTCCGTGGAGGGGTATTACCAGGAGACCGGTCGTGGCGGTCGTGACGGCGAGCCGGCGGTGGCGTGGATGGCGTACGGACTCGGCGACGTGGTGCAGCAGCGCCGCCTCATCGATCAGAGCCCCGGCGACCGCACGTTCAAGATGCGGATGGGGCAGCACCTCGACGCGATGCTCGCGCTCTGCGAGACCGTGGAGTGCCGTCGGCAGAACCTGCTCGGCTACTTCGGTCAGCAGTCGCAGCCCTGCGGCAACTGCGACACGTGTCTCGACGACACCGAGACGTTCGACGGGCTCGTTCCGGCGCAGAAGCTGCTGTCGACCATCGTGCGACTCCAGCGCGAGCGCAACCAGGCGTTCGGCGCCGGACACCTGATCGACATCCTCCGCGGCGCCTCGACCGAGCGCATCCGGCAGCAGGGTCACGACAAGCTCGCGACCTACGGCATCGGTCATGATCTGTCCGATCAGGACTGGCGCAGCGTGGTCCGGCAACTCCTGGCCCGCGGCATCCTCGTGGCCCAAGGCGACTACGGCACGCTGGCCCCCGGCGAGCAGGCGGCCGGGGTGCTGCGCGCAGAGACCGCCGTGCCTCTGCGCAAGGACACCATCGGCCGTCCCGTCTCGTCCGGCCGTGCCCGCAAGGCGAGTGCCGCGGATGCGCTGGACGCCGGGGATCGCGGGCTCTTCGAGTCGCTGCGCGCCTGGCGCGCCGAGACCGCACGGGAGCAGGGTGTCCCTGCGTACATCGTCTTCGGCGATGCCACCCTGCGTGCTCTCGCCGAGCATCGTCCGGCGTCGCTCGCAGACCTTGACGGCATCACCGGCATCGGCGCGAAGAAGCGCGAGGCCTACGGAGAGAGCGTGCTCGCGGTCATCGCCGCGGCCTGAGCACCGCGTCCTGTCCGTCGCTCCGGATCACCGGACGAGAGTTCGCGCATCTTGAACACTTTCCCATATGGGTATATGTTTGACGCATGGCACGAGCAGCGACGACTTCGGATGTCTTCAACGCGATCGCCGAGCCGCGGCGCCGCGACATCCTGGCGCTGTTGCGCACCGGCGAGCGGCCCGTCACCGAGCTGTCCGAAGCACTCGGGATGACCCAGCCGGGAGCGTCCAAGCATCTGCGAGTGCTTCGCGAGGTCGGTCTCGTGCAGGATCGCCGGGACGGCAAGCAGCGTGTGTACGGCCTCGACGCCCGCGGGCTGAGGGCCGTCCACGAATGGACCGGCGGGTTCGAGCAGTTCTGGAGCGAGAGCTTCGACCGGCTCGACGCCTACGCGCAGGAACTCGCACAGGAGAGGCGACAGGAGTAAGAGATGGAAACGACGACGGATCGCGAGATCGTGATCTCCCGAATGATCGACGCGCCGCGAGAGCTGGTGTTCGAAGCGTTCACCGAGGTGCGGCACTTGTCGAGGTGGTGGGGGCCGTCCGGATTCACCACCACGACCTCCTCGTTCGACTTCCAGGTCGGGGGTGCGTGGGAGTTCGTGATGCACGGGCCGGACGGCACGGACTACCCCGAGTGGATCACGTGGACCGAGATCCTCGCGCCGGAGCGGATCGCGATGCTCCACGGTGAGTACCGCGATGACCCAGACGCTTTCACGTCGGTGCTGACCTTCGGGGCCGAGGGCGAGCGGACCCGTATCGACATGCGGACGGTGTTCCCGACCGTGGAGCTGCGGGACGAGGCGGTCGAGAAGTACGGCGCGATCGAGGGGGGCCGGCAGACTCTGGCCAACCTGGCGGCATTCGTCGAGGAGTGGGCGGGCGAGGTCGTGCGCTGATGGCCGGTGTCGTGTTCTTCAGCGTTTCGATGTCGCTCGACGGTTTCATCGCCCCCGAGTCTCCTGACGAGCTGATGGGTCAGCAGTGGATGGAACTGCAGAAGTGGGTGTTCCGGCAGCGCTTCTTCCGGGAGAACCTCCAGCTCGGCGAGGGCGGCGAGGAAGGACGCGACAACGACATCGTGCGCGAGACGTTCGAGCGCACCGGCGCGAGCGTCATGGGCAAGCGGATGTTCGATGCGGGAGAGCGCGCCTGGCCGGAGGCTCCGCCGTTCCACACTCCCGTGTTCGTCGTCACCCATGAGCGGCGGGGGCCGTGGGAGCGACAGGGCGGTACCACGTTCCACTTCGTCGACAACGGCATCGAGTCCGCACTCGATCGGGCCCGTGCCGCGGCGGGGGATCGGGACGTGCGCATCGCGGGCGGCGCGGAGACGATCGTGCAGTACCTCGACGCGGGGCTGGTGGACGAGTTCCACATCGCGCTCTCCCCGGTGCTGTTCGGGAGGGGCGTGCGCCTCTTCGGCGGGGTGGACGCCGGTCGCGTGGCGCTGGACTTGGTGTCTGCGGAGCCCTCTCCGCAGACCACGCATCTTCGATACGCCGTGCGTCGGCGCTGACGCGGCGGGGCTCAGCGCGCGGGCAGCGCGTCGGCGAGGTGGGCCCGCAGCTGCTCTGCGATGTCGACCGCGCTCCGGTCGTAGAGCCACTGCGTATCCCAGCATTCTGGGATTCGATTGCTCTTGATCGCCACGCGGTTGGGTCGCCTGTCTAGGGTGAGGGCAAGCGAAGGAAGAAGGAGGGGGACGATGATGTCCAGCCGGTTTGAACGTGCCGCTGCGCGAAGTGCGCGACCGCAAGTCCGATGGCTGCGTTGGGGTGGTGCTGTGGCTGTGGCGGCGGCATTGACGTTCGGTGTCGCGGCGCCGGCATCCGCAGTGCAAGGGGCAGAGGCGAAGTCGGTGGTGGCTGCCGCACCATCGATACGGCCGTTGTTTGTCGATGTTGCTTGGGACTACTACAACCCGAACTGTGCGTGGAAGAAGCTGCACACCCGATACGGGGTGACAGGAATGCAATACACCGTGCACAACTACCTAGGGTCCGGAAAGTTCCGAAGCAACTCCTACATCTGGCAAGCGACCGTAGGGTATCTCCAGTATTCGTCTCGAATCACAACATGCAAGTGAAGGTGCCGATCGGTTCCTGACGTCTCACAGCGCGCCAGCTCTCGAGCCGTCCTCCCGCCGGCGACCCACTCGGAGTCGTGGGCAGGAGGGCGGCTCGGCCGTTCCTGTCGCGAGGCGACAAGCGGCGGCGGGGGCGTCCCGGCAACGCGTTGGAGGATGCTTACAGAGGAGTTCCTCGACGTTTGTCGCAGACCTACCATGGTGGTCTCCCTACTTTCCTGGAGGAACCCCATGGTCGACGCTGCCGTCCGTCCTTCGACGACACCCGATGAATCACACGAGATCGCGGCCCCGCCGCAGATCGACGTCGCCCGAGTGAACGATGCCCTGATGGGCACGTGGGGTGACGTCCGCCGCCAGGCGCGCGAGATGATCAAGGATTCGGCGTTCTGGCGCAAGGACGAGCTTGGCAAGGACGAGCACCGCGAGCGCGTGCTCAGCCAGCTGCACCTGCTGGTCGAGAACAAGGCCGTCCACCGGGCGTTCCCCAAGTCGCTCGGCGGTGAGGAGAACAACGGCGCCAACATCGCCGGCTTCGAGGAGCTCGTGGTCGCCGACCCGAGTCTGCAGATCAAGTCCGGTGTGCAGTGGGGACTCTTCGGCTCCGCGATCCTCCAGCTGGGCACGAAGGAGCACCACGAGAAGTGGCTCCCCGGCGTGATGGACCTGTCGATCCCCGGTGCCTTCGCGATGACGGAGATCGGACACGGCTCCGACGTCGCCGCCGTCGGCACGACCGCGACGTACGACCCGGAGACCGAGGAGTTCGTCATCAACACCCCCTTCCGGGGCGCGACGAAGGAGTACCTGGGCAACGCCGCACTGCATGGCGTCGCGGCGACCGTGTTCGCTCAGCTCATCACGAACGGCGTCAACCACGGTGTGCACTGCTTCTACGTGCCGCTGCGCGGGGAGGACGGCAACGATCTCCCCGGTATCGGTCGCGAGGACGACGGGCTCAAGGGGGGACTCAACGGCATCGACAACGGACGACTGTCGTTCGACCACGTGCGCATCCCGCGCACCAACCTCTTGAACCGCTACGGCGACGTCGCCGCCGACGGGACGTACTCCAGTGCGATCGACAGTCCCGGCCGCCGCTTCTTCACGATGCTCGGCACGCTCGTCCAGGGGCGCGTGTCCCTCGACGGCGCGGCCTCCTGGGCATCGGCGCTCGGCCTGCACATCGCGATCACCTACGCCACGCAGCGTCGTCAGTTCGACGGGGCGGACGGCCAGGAAGTCGTGCTGATGGACTACGGCAAGCACCAGCGCCGTCTGCTCCCGCGCCTGGCGACCACCTACGCGCAGATCTTCGCGCACGACGAGTTCCTGCAGAAGTTCGACGGCGTGTTCTCCGGCCGCACCGACACCCCGGCCGACCGGGAGGACCTCGAGACGCTCGCGGCCGCCCTCAAGCCGCTCTCGACCTGGCATGCGCTCGACACCTTGCAGGAGGCCCGCGAAGCCACCGGTGGGGCCGGCTTCATGTTCGAGAACCGTCTGGTCGGCCTTCGCCAGGACCTCGACATCTACGTCACGTTCGAGGGCGACAACAACGTCCTCCTCCAGCTGGTCGGCAAGCGCCTGCTCACCGACTACGCCAAGCAGTTCCAGGGCAAGGACGCGGCGGCGCTGGCCAAGTTCGCCGTCGGAATGACCGCGGGCAAGGTGTTCCACGGCGCGGGGCTCCGTCAGCTCGGACAGGCCGTCTCCGACTTCGGTCAGGTGAGTCGCTCGGTCGAGCGGGGGCTGCGCGAGGAGCAGCAGCACGATCTGCTCGCCGGGCGCGTGCAGCAGATGGTCGCCGACATCGCGGCTCGGCTGCGTCCGGGGGCGAAGGACAAGGTGCTCGGCGCGCGTCTGTTCAACGAGAACCAGGCGGAACTCATCGAAGCCGCTCGTGCGCACGGAGAGCTGTTGCAGTGGGAGGCGTTCACCGACGCCGTGCATCAGATGGACGACCCCGACACGAAGAAGGTCCTCACGTGGCTGCGTGACCTCTTCGGGCTGCAGCTCATCGAGAAGCACCTCGCCTGGCACCTGATCAACGGACGCTTGTCGACCCAGCGCGCAGCGGCCGTGTCGAGCTACATCGACCGTCTGTGCGCGCGGCTGCGCCCGTACGCCCTCGACCTGGTCAACGCCTTCGGCTATGAGCCGGAGCATGTGCGTGCACCGATCGCGAGCGGCATCGAGAAGCAGCGTCAGGACGAGGCGCGTGCGTACTACGCCGACCTCGCGGCGACCGGGCAGGCTCCGATCCAGGAGAAGGCCCTGAAGAAGAAGCGCTGACCCCGCTCGTCCCCGCCCCCCTCTCCGCGTCGAGACCCCCTCTCCGTGTCGGGACCCCCTCTGAGACACGCGAGTGAGAGGGGGCGTCGACGGTGGGCGGGGGCGTCGGCGTTTGGTCGGGTCGACGGTGGATAGGTGTGTGTGCGGTGGGCGGTCCGCTCGCCTCGTCAGGCCTCTTGCCGTCGAGACCCCCTCTTCGTGTCGAGACCCCCTCTGAGACGCGCGAGCACGAGGGGGCGTCGACGGTGGACGGGGGTGTCGACGGTGGGTGGGGGTGTCGACGGAGACGGGGACGGAGACGGAAACGGGGACGGAGACGCGGAAGCGGGGGCCGGAGCGGCAGGCGGCAGGCGGCAGGCGCCCGTGGCGGTGTCGGTCCTGGCGGATAGCCTGAGCGGATGAGCTCTCTCCTCACCGGACCCGACGCCCGTGACCGCTGCGCCTGGGTGGGTGACGACGCCGAGTACCGCCGCTACCACGACGAGGAGTGGGGCACGCCCCTGCACGGCGACCGCGCGCTGTTCGAGAAGATGGCGCTCGAGGGCTTCCAGGCCGGACTGTCGTGGATCACGATCCTGCGCAAGCGGCCGCGGTTCCGTGAGGTCTTCGCGGGGTTCGAGCCCGAGATCGTCGCGGAGTTCGGCGAAGACGACGTCGAGCGCCTGATGGGAGACGCCGGAATCATCCGGAATCGCCCGAAGATCGAGGCGACCATCGGCAACGCCCAGCTGGTCCGCTCGATGGGAACAGGCGAGCTCGACGAGCTGATGTGGTCGTTCGCGCCGCCGGCATCCGGTACTCGCCCGGCGTCGTTCAGCGATGTCCCCGCTGTCACGCCGGAGTCGACGGCGCTGAGCAAGGAGCTGCGACGACGAGGCTTCCGTTTCGTCGGTCCGACGACGATGTATGCGCTGATGCAGTCGGCGGGCATGGTCGACGACCACATCGCGGGGTGCTGGCGCGCCTGATCATCGGAACCGCGAGGTTCAGCGTTCGCCGGTCTCCCGCGTGAGTGCGGAGCGTACGTCGGAGGTGTTCTCGACCGCGAAACTGGCCATCGTCGGCAGGTAGCGGTCATCGGCGACCTCGACGAGGGAGCCGTCCTCGGCCCACGCCGTTCGCCGCACCCGCAGCAGCGGAGTCGACACCGAGACCGCGAGCGCCGCGGCATCGAGGTCATCCGCGGGGACGGCGTCGAAGACATGGCGTGCGCGGACGGGTGCGCATCCGTGCTCCTGCATCGTCTCGTAGATGCTCCCCGTATCGAGGTCGGCCGCCAACAGCAGCTTTCCGATAGCGAACGGGAATGCCGACCTCTCGAGCATCGCCGGCTCGTCGTCCAGCAGCCGCAACCGCACGATCTCCACGATCGCCGCCCCCGGTTCCACGCCGAGATCGTCGGCGACGGTTTCCGATGCCGGACGCCGGGCGGCCTCGATGACCCGCTGTCCGGGGCGGCGGCCGATCGACCGCGCCCAGTCGGTGAACGAGACGAACGATTGGAAGGACTGCGTCGGCACGAGTCGCCGTACGCGCGGCGGTGCGCCCCGTCCGCCGTCGACGGCGCCCTCTGCGCGCAGGGTCGCCAGTGCCTGCCTGATCGGCCCCCGCGAGGTGCCGAACTCGGCGATCAGGGAGTGCTCGCTCGGCACCCGTTCGCCCTCGGGCCACTCACCGCTCCTGATGCGATCGCGCATCTGTTCGTACAGCTGCTCGTGCAGCGGTCTGCGCATTCGCGTCCTCGCTCCCGTTGTCATGACTTCTCGCTCCTCGACGCTGCCAGCCAGGCCCACTCTGCCTCATGTCGGTGAACACTTCGAGAATACTGCGGCAAAAAGTTGTCATGACTACTTTCGCTCCGCATGCTCGGAAGAGACCCGGAGATTCTCCACCCTGCCTCGGCCGAGATGTGCGGTCGACCAACTCCAAGGAAGAGACATGAGAACCAGACGCGGAATCGGTGCCCTTGCGGTGACGTGCGCCCTCACCCTGCTCGGCGGGACCGCGGCGACGCCCGCGCTCGCCGCGGCCCCGCCGCTCGACGAAGGCTTCACCGATGCCACTGCGACGCAGCCGCCGGCGGGATGGTCGGTCGACAACACCAATGTCGACGGCATGCGCACCGAGTGGCAGGGCTGGTCGTTCCACACGCCGGCCGAGGTCGTGTCGGCGTGGGGGAACAGCGGAGACCGCGGTTCCTTCTCCCGCGCGGAGGGGATGACCGCGGTCGTGCACTCCGACGCGAACCGGCCGACGCAGGGGCGCTTCAGCTCGGTCCTGTGGGCTCCCGAGGTCGACCTCCAGAGCGGCGACGGTGCGGTGCGGGTGGTCTTCGACAGCCACTACAAGCAGGGACAGGCACCGCAGACCGCTCAGCTGGTGGCTCGGTTCGACGACGAAGCGCCCGTCGTGGTCGAGTCGTTCGCGCGGAACCGGCTCGACGAGCAGGTGGATGTCTCGATCCCGGTGCCGGCGGGAGTCGACGCCGTCACGGTGGGCTGGTCGTATGCCGAGAGCAGCAACAACTGGTTCTGGATGATCGACGACGTGCAGATCAGCGAGGCGCCACCGGCCGATTCGACACCGCGAATCCTCTCCGCGTCCAAGCCCGTCGCGACGGCGGGTGCGATAGTGCCGGTCACGATCGGCGGCCTCCGCCCCGGCCAGCAGCTGACCGCGACGTGGGGGGACTCCGCCCCTCCGATCCCGGGTATCCCCGTGGCCGACGCCGCCGGGGAGACCTCGTTCTCCGTCACCCTGCCCGAAGACCTCGCCCCCGGATACGTGGCGCTGTCGCTCGGTGGCGCCGGCATCGTCTCGACGTCGCTCGAGATCACGGTGCTCGCGGCAGGCGATCCGGACTCGGCGACCACCGAACCGCTGCTCTGGTTCGACGGCTTCGAGAAGGACACCTGGACCACGACGGGTGCGTGGTCGCTGTCGACTCTCGACAGCGTGGTCGGGCAGCACGGAACCGACCGCCGACACGCGTTCACCCGGGCTTCGGGACGGATCGCGGTGGCGGAAGCGACGGAGGGGGCGTTCTCGGGCACCCTGACATCGGCACCGATCGCCGTCACGGCGGGGGACACGCTCGAGGTGCGCCTCGACAGCCACTACCGCAAGCGCGGCGGGGGACAGCAGGGATCGGTGACGGCCCTCTTCGACGACGGGACCGAGGCCGTGCTGCGCGAGCTCTCCGACGCGGATGAGGAGTCCGCGCGACTCCGTCTGCCGGTCGCGGTGCCTGCGGGCGCGTCGTCGATGAGCATCCGATTCGGGTTCGAGGCCGCGAGCGCCGCGGGGTCGTGGATGCTCGACGACGTGCAGGTGCTGCGCCCGCTCGCCCCGCTCGCCGAGGGGGTCGAGGCGGACGCGGTCGTCGACATCTTCAGCGACGTGCAGGGAGCGACGACCCGGCTGAGCCAGAACGTGCTTCCCGGCTTCCGTGCGATGCCGCAGGCGGCGGATGTGCTGGTGTCGAACGGCGATCTCGTCAGCACGGGGTCGACCGCCAACTACACCTCCTATCTGTCGGCGCTCGCCGCGGGAGGCGGGGGCGACTACGGCACGGTCGTCTCGACGATCGGCAACCACGAGTACTACGGCAGCGAAGGATCGGCGGTGTATCAGAAGCGCTTCCTCGACTCGACCGGGATGCGTGAGGTCGGCGGGCAGGGCGGTCTGTGGGGAGAGGTCCTCGTCGACGGGCAGCTTCCCCTGATCTGGATCGGGAGCGAGTTCTACGACTACGCGGCGAAGACCGGCTCGGGCCCGTTCATCGACTTCAGCCAGGAGCAGTTCACCTGGCTGCGCGACCGGCTCGCGCACTGGCGTGCCCAGGACAAGCCGGTGCTGCTGTTCTCGCACCACCTGCTGCCCTACTCGGTCTCGGGGTCGTACGCGCGGTTCTACAAGAACGACTACGGCCAGGAAGAGGCTCGCTTCGCCGCGCTCCTCGCGCAGAACCCGAACGTCATCATGTTCAACGGCCACACGCACTGGTCGCCGACGCTGAACGACTGGAGCGCCGAGCTGCGGACGGATCCGAGCCTCGCCCATGCCCCGACGGTCGTGAACACCGGAGCGGTGACCACGATGTACGGGCCGAGCGGCGACTGGGAGGAGAAGGCCGTCGGCGGTGCCGATCCGGTCGGACTGCGCGCCGCGCTGTACGACGATCGCGTGCGGGTCACGGTGTACTCCTTCTCCTCCACCGGCGCGACGGAGATCAAGCACGTCGACGTCCCGCGGCCGACGGCGGCTCCGGTCGATCCCGTCGATCCCGTCGACCCCGTCGACCCGGTCGATCCCACCCTGGAACTGAGCACGCAGAGCGTCGCAGCGGGCGGCCGGGTCACGATCGCGGCCACCGGATTCCCTGCCGACACCGAGGTCGAGATCGAGCTGCGCTCCACACCGGTGCGGGTGGGCGTGGCGACCGCCGACGCCGACGGGGCGTTCCGCACGACCGTCACGATCCCCTCGACGACGCCGGCGGGTGCTCACACGCTGGCGGTGATCCTGCCGGACGGGACCGAGGTCACCGCCCCGCTCACCGTCACGGGCGCGGGTGAGGGACCGGGCGGCGTCGCGCCGGGCTCCGGCGGTGGGGATGCACCGTCGACCGGCGGGGGACTCGCGGCCACCGGCGGTGAGCCGGGCTGGTTCCTCCTCGGTGGCAGCCTGCTGCTCGTGGCGCTCGGCGGATTCCTCCTCGCCCGGAGGCGCCGCGCGGGCAGCTGAGAACGATTCCTTCCCCCATCGCCGGGGTGGCGCCGAGGTCGACTCGACGCCGCTCCGGCGATGGGTACTACTCCCCATCGAGCGGTTCTCGGGCACGCGGTTAGGATGAACGGGTGCGTCGTCGGCCAGACGGGCCCGCGCACGAGTGATCACAGAGTGTCACCCTGGGGGGGGAAACCGGGAATGAAGGCGTTGTCATGGATGCGCGCGCGACCGAAGACGCTGGCGTCCGCGGCGGGTGTCACGGTCGGGGTCATCGCCCTCACCACGATGGCCTTCACGTATGAAGGGTTCCCGACCACCAAGGTCGACCTGAACGACGGCGGCGTCTGGATCACCAAGACCTCGAGCCTGCTCGTCGGGCACTTCAACAACGAGTCCACGGTCCTCGACGGCGGTCTGCGCACCACGAGCGAGAACTACGACATCCTCCAGGCCGCGGCGAACGTGCTCGTCGTCGACGAGAGTGCATCGACCGTGACGGCGATCGACCCGGCACGGGTCTCGCTCGGAGATTCGGCGATCATCCCCTCCACCGCCAAGGTCGCGATGGGGGCGAACACGGCGGCGATCCTGGATGAGAAGTCCGGAGATCTCTGGGTCGTCCCGGTGAAGGGCATCGCGTCGTTCGAGATCGAGGCGGCGGAACCCGTCGCCGAGCTGGGCGAGAACGCCGACGTCACCGTCGCCGACGACGGCACGGTGTTCGCACTCTCCGCCGAGCGCGGCGAGGTCGTGACGGTTCCCGTCGACAACGAAGGTGCGCCGCGGGACACCTCCACGGCTTCGGTCGGCGAGGTCGATGCGGCCGCGAAGCCGACGATCACCGCCGTGGGTCGCACACCCGTGGTGTTCGACGAGGCGGCGGGCGTCGTCACGACCCCGGGCGGCTTCCGCACAGAGGTCCCGGGCGCGAAGGATGCCGTGCTGCAACAGGCGTCTGCCGCGAACGACGCGGTCGCGATCGCCACCCCGTCCGCTCTGGTGCGTGTGCCGCTCGACGGCAGCGACCCCGAAGAGACCTCGGCCGGTAGCGCAGGTACGGCCGCCGCACCGGTCTGGCTCCGCGGCTGCACCTACGGTGCCTGGGCGGGTTCGGCGACCTTCATCCGGGAATGCCCCGGCGATTCCAACGACGTGAACTCCCCGATCGAGGGAGCAGAGGATTCCGCGAGCCTGACCTTCCGCGTGAACCGGGACGTGATCATCCTCAACGATGCCGTCGGCGGTGCCGCCTGGATGGCCAACGAGAGCCTGCAGCGTGTCGACAACTGGAACGACCTGACTCCGCCCGAGGGTGAGACGGAGAACGAGGAGGACTCGACCGAGGAGACCGTCGAGACCACCCTTCCCGAGCGCAGCGAGCAGAACACCCCGCCGATCGCGGAGGACGACTCCTACGGTGTGCGGCCGGGTGCCACGACGCTGCTCCCCGTGCTCGACAACGACAACGACCCCGACGGGGATGTGCTCGTCGCGGCCCTCGCCGAGGCGCAGCCCGCGATCGGCGCCGTCCAGCCGATCAACAACGGCGGCTCGCTCCAGATCGCCGTCGAAGAGAAGGCCTCCGGTACCGCGAGTTTCACCTATGAGGTCGACGACGGACGCGGGGGCAAGGACACGGCCGTCGTGTCGCTCGCCGTGCACGACTGGAACGAGAACGGCGCTCCGACGCCCAAGCGCAAGACCGCGCTCGCCGTGGAGACCGGGGGCACGATCTCGTACAACATCCTCCCCGACTGGATCGATCCCGACGGCGACGACATCTATCTGAAGGAGGTGATCGCGGCTCCCGGCGACGAGGTCGACTTCAGCAAGGACGGTCAGATCACCTACAAGGCCACCGCCAGCCTGCAAGGACGCAAAGACGTGCAGGTGACCGTGGCGGACGCCTTCGGGAAGCTGGGCACGTCGACGATCGCGCTCGATGTCCGGCCGCAGGGCTCGACCAACCCGAAGACCAACGCCGACCATGTCATCACCAAGGTGGGCGAACAGGTCACCATCGCGCCGACGGCGAACGACACGAGCACCTCCCGCGAGCCGCTGCGCCTCAGCCGGGTTCTCGACACCCCGGGCGCGACGATCATCCCGAACACCCCGAACAAGACCTTCTCCTTCATGGCGGAGAAGGCCGGGGTCTACTACGTGCAGTATCAGGTCACCACCGGGCCCAAGAACGGCGAGGGACTCGTCCGCGTCGACGTGATGCCCGAATCGGAGACCGACCTCCCGCCGGTCGCCGTTCGTGACGTCGCGCTCCTGCCCACCGGCGGGGATGTGCTGCTCGGCGTGCTCAACAACGACACCGATCCCGGCGGGGGGATCCTCGTGGTGCAGTCGGTGTCGCTGGAGCCGAACAGCGGCATCTCGGTCTCGGTGCTCAACCACGAGACGCTGCGCATCACCGATCAGGGAGCGCTCGAGGAGCAGGTGCGGATCAAGTACCGGATCTCGAACGGCTCGAAGTCGGCCGAGGGTGAGGTCGTGGTGATCCCCATCCCCGCACCGGACGAACTCCTCCAGCCGATCGCCAACCCGGACACGGCGACCGTGCGCGCCGGAGATGTGGTCACGATCCCGGTGCTCGACAACGACACGCATCCCAGCGACGACGTCATGCACCTCGAGCCGGAGCTCATCGAGCCCTTCGTCGACCCGGAGGACGGCGAGGCGTTCGTCTCGCAGGACGCGGTGCGCTTCAAAGCGGGCCCGGAAGCCAAGACGGTGTACCTCACCTATGAGGTCGTCGACTCGCGCCAGCAGAAGGCCGCCGGCTACGTCACCATCCAGATCCTGCCGATCGACGAGGAGAAGAACGCCGCTCCGCGTCCTCAAGACCTCGTGGCGCGCACGCTCGCCGGCACCGAGGTGAACATCGCCGTCCCGCTGGACGGAATCGACACCGATGGCGACTCCGTGGAGCTGGTCGGCCTCGATTCGAGTCCGAGCAAGGGACGGGTGCTCAACGGGCCGAACTACTTCACGTACGAAGCGTTCGACGGGGCGTCCGGCGTCGACGTGTTCAAGTACCGCGTGCGCGATCGACTCGGCAAGGAGGGCGTCGCCACGATCCGCGTCGGCATCGCCCCCGCGGAGGAGATCAACCAGCCGCCGTATGCGGTGAAGGACGCCGTGGTCGTGCGACCGGGGCGTGAGATCGCCGTGCCCGTCCTCGCGAACGACTCCGATCCCGAGGGCGACAAGGTCTCCCTCGTCAAGGACGGGCTCGAGCTTCCGGAGGGGTTGGATGCGCGGGTCTCCGGTGACCGCGTGCTCGTTCAGGCACCCGACGCGCCCACCGAGACCTCGCTGCAGTACACCGTGTCGGATTCCCGCGGGGCGACGGCGATGGCGACCCTGCAGATCACGGTCGATGAAGACGTTCCCCTGCAAGCTCCCGTCGCACGCGACGACCGATTGCAGCCCGCGGATCTGAAGGACGGCGGACTGACCGCGGACCTCGACATCCTGGCCAATGACGAAGACCCGGACGGCACGACCGACCGGCTCACGGTCGATGTCGGCGAAGGCGGCACACGGCTCGAGAACGGAAAGGTGCGCGTCACCGTCACGGATGAGCTGCAGTTGATCCGGTACACCCTCACCGACCGCGACGACCTGCAGGCGTCGGCGTTCATCTTCGTCCCCTCGCGGGCAGACCTTCGCCCGACGCTCACGTCGACGAAGCCGCTCGAAGTGGTCAGCGGCGAGACCGAGATCCTGCCGCTGTCGAAGTACGTGACGGTGGCGGGCGGCGGCGACGTCGTCATCACCGAGAAGGCGAAGATCAGCGCGAGCCATGCCGACGGCGCAGATCTTCTCCAAGACGCGAAGACGCTGGTCTACACGTCCGCCGACGGCTACTTCGGGCCCGACGCGCTCACGTTCGAGGTCACGGACGGCGATGGGCCCGACGACCCGGAGGGGCGCAAGGCCACGCTCAGCATCCCCATCAACGTGCTGCCCCCGGAGAACCAGCAGCCCACGTTCGTCCAGGGACAGGTCAACGTCGCGCCCGGTGAGTCGGCGGTCGCGCTGGACCTCGCCGCGCTGACCGACGACCCCGACCCCGAAGACAAGGGGAAGCACGACTACGCACTCGTCGGCGGCGAGGGCAAGGGTGTCTCCGCGCGTGTCGACGGCGACGAACTCCGCGTGGAAGCGTCGTCGAACGCCAAGAAGGGGACGACGGTCACGCTGAAGCTCCGCGTGTCGGACGGCACGACCGAGCCGGTGGAGGGCACCGTCACCGTCCTCGTCACGGCATCGACCCGTCCCATGCCCGCGGCCAACACCGACACCATCTCCGAAGCGGATGCAGGCGAGACCATCACGGTCCCCGCTCTCGCCAACGACTTCAACCCGTTCCCCGAGACCCCGCTGAAGATCGTGTCCGCGGTGACCGAGTCCGGTGGCGGCGAGGTCGGCTTCACCGACGACCAGGTGACCATCACCCCGTCGAAGTCGTTCGTGGGCACGCTCGTCGTCCGCTATCGCATCCAGGACGCGACGGAGGACCCCGATCGGGAGGTCAACGGACAGATCGTCGTCACGGTTCAGGACGTTCCGGACGCGCCCGGGGTTCCGGTCATCGCGAGCGTGCAGGACCGCACGGTCGTGGTGTCGTTCTCCGCGCCGTCGAACAACGGCGCCGAGATCACGAAGTACACCGTGAGGTCCGTGGGCGGGAACCCGTACACCAAGGAGTGCCAGTCCACGACGTGCACGCTCGACGGCCTCACCAACAACGTGGAATACACGTTCCAGGTGACCGCGACCAACCGTGTGGGCGAGTCGCAGCCCTCCGCGGCCTCCGCCCCGGCGCGGCCCGATGCGCGTCCCGATACACCGAACCCGCCCACCCTCGTGTTCGGGGACAAGTCCCTCAAGGTGGCCTGGAAGACGCCGAGCACCCCGGGCTCACCGGTCGAGCGGTACACGCTCGAGATCTCACCCGCGCCGCCGTCCGGCGTCACGCAGAAGGAGGTCACGGGCAACTCCACCACGTGGGAAGGGCTCGAGAACGGCTCGGACTACCAGGTGCGGGTGCAGGCGCACAACAGGGCGCCCGACCCCTCCAGCTGGAGCGGCTGGTCTGCATCCGAGATCCCGGCCGGCCCGCCGAAGGCTCCCGCCGCGCCCACGACGACCGAACTCTCCCCGGTCGGCGACCAGGCGCAGATGCAGGTGAACTGGGTCGCGCCCGACAACAACGGTGACGCCATCCGCGGGTACCGTCTCGAGGTCCTTCAGGGCGGCCAGGTCGTGAGCACGCTGACGCCCGGTCCTGAGGCGCGGAGCCAGGCTATCCAGGTCCAGCCCTCCCAGACCCCGTACACGTACCGCATCCAGGCCTACAACAAGGCCGAGTGGGGCGAGATGAGTGCGCCGTCGGCGCCGCGCCGCGGGGTCATCCCGCCGGGAGCCCCGACGGGTCTGAAGGTCACGGACGGGGATCGCAGTCTCACCCTCGCCTTCAACGCCGGTTCCAGCGGTGGGGCGGCGAGCAACGAGATCAGCTACCAGTACCGTCTGAACGGCGGCGGCGGATGGTCGGCCCTTCCCGGAAACCAGAAGATCGGTGGGCTGACCAACGGAACCTCCTACAGTGTCGAGGTGCGCGCCGTCGCGAGCGTCAGCGGCTCCACGTACGCGGGAGCCGCATCGAAGTCGGCCAGCGGCAAGCCGTACGGCAAGCCGCACGCCCCGTCGGTGAGTGCGGATCCGCTCTCGACCCAGGTGCGTCTGAAGTGGAACGCCAACGGTTCCGACAACGGACGACCCATCGAGAACGTGCAGATCAGCATCGATGGCGGCGGCTGGCAGAACGTCAGCAAGACCGGCTCGACCGACGTCGGGAACGGGCACAGCCAGACGCACTCGATCCGCGCCCGCGCGCAGGACTCGACGGGCGCCTGGTCCGATCCCAGCGGGACCGCATCCGCGACCTCCTCGCCCCCGCCGCAGCCCCGTGCCTGGGTGACGAGAGGCACGGCCGGGAACTGGCCAGGGCAGTGCACCGACGGCACCTGCGCGAAGTTCGTCATCAACACCTCGAACTTCCCTGCCGGGAGGTATCAGGTCTGGTGCAACAGCAATGCGCCACTCGCAGGACCGAAGTTCGCGGGCGGCTCGAGCTGGAACATCCCCGCCAACGGTTCCATCGAGATCGGCTGCTTCCACGGCGCGGGTGGCCGTGGCTACGAGGTGTGGGTCACGATCGGCAACACCGACTACGAACGCCGTGCCTGGTAGCGGCGCCCCTTCCATCCGAGAGGAAGCAGTACTCCCATGACAATGACCCCTGAGCAGGCCGCCTGGTTCCAGGGCACCTTCCAGCGCCTCGTCGCGAACATCGACAAGGCGGTGCAGGGCAAGCAGGAGATCGTCGGCCTCGTGCTGGCGTCGATGCTCGCCGAGGGGCATGTGCTCCTCGAGGACGCACCCGGCACCGGCAAGACGAGCCTCGCGAAGGCCCTCGCGGCGACCGTGCAGGGCACCAGCGCGCGCATCCAGTTCACGCCGGACCTGCTGCCCTCCGACGTCACGGGTGTGACCATCTACGACCAGCAGTCCCACCGGTTCGAGTTCCACAAGGGACCGATCTTCGCGTCGATCGTGCTGGCGGATGAGATCAACCGCGCCTCGCCGAAGACCCAGTCGGCGCTCCTGGAGGTCATGGAGGAGTCTCGCGTCACGGTCGACGGCGTCACGCATGAGACCGGTCGCCCGTTCCTCGTGATCGCCACGCAGAACCCCATCGAGCAGGCGGGAACCTACAAGCTTCCCGAGGCGCAGCTGGACCGCTTCCTGATCAAGACCTCGATCGGCTACCCCGACCTCGCGGTCACCGAGAGCATCCTCGCCGGAGCCTCCGACCGCAACCCCTCCGCCGGACTCTCCGCGATCATCACGACCAGTGCGGTCGCCGACATGGCCGACCTCGCCTCCACCGTGCATGTGGAGCCCGCTGTGCTCCGCTACGTGGCCGAGCTCGCCGAAGCCACCCGTGAGGACGACGCGATCCGGCTCGGCGTCTCGGTGCGCGGCGCGATCGCGATGGTCCGCATCGCCAAGGTGTGGGCCGCCGCGCAGGGTCGTCACTTCGTGCTCCCCGACGACATCAAGGCGCTCGCGCGGCCCGTGTGGCAGCACCGTCTGCTGCTCGACGCCGAGGCCGAGTTCGCCGGCACGAGCAGTGACACCGTGATCGCCCGCGTGCTCGACGGCGTCGCGGCTCCCCAGGCACGAGCGGCGGCCTGATGACCGCGGAGGCCCTTCAGGCGTCGACGCCGCCGACGGAACGCGACGCCGGATGGCGTGACATCGCGGCCGTCCTCGGTGCCCGTGCCCTGACGCGCCTCCGGAAGATCACCGCGGCGATCCGTCCGCTCGCGTGGGTGCTGATGTCCCTCGCCATCGTGTTCTGGGTGCTCGGTCAGATCGCCGGCTGGGCCGAGTTCACGGTCGCCGCCGTCGTGATCGCGATCGCCGTCACCCTGTGCGCGCTGTTCCTCATCGGCCGCACCGCCTACGACGTGTCGCTCGACCTCGCCCGCACCCGTGTGGTGGTGGGGGAGCGCGCGGTCGGCGCACTCACCCTCGCCAACCGTGGCAGCAGGGCGATCCTGCCCTCGCGCGTGGTGCTCCCGGTGGGTGCCGGTCGTGGGGAGTTCGGGATCCAGCGCCTGGCCCCCGGAGAGGAGGCGGAGGAGCTCTTCGCCATCCCGACCCAGAAGCGCGGCGTCGTCAAGGTCGGACCCGTGAGCGTCGTGCGCGGAGACCCCCTCGGTCTCTTCGAACGGGCGCACCGCCGGGACGACCCGGTGGACCTGTTCGTGCATCCGCGCACCGTGCTGTTCGACGGACAGTCCCTCGGCTACCTGCGCGACCTGGAGGGGCTTCCGGCCACGGACCTCTCGCGCGACGACGTCTCCTTCCACGCGCTTCTGGAGTATCAGCCGGGCGATGACCTGCGTCATGTGCACTGGCGTTCGACCGCCCGCACCGGCACGATGATGGTCCGCCAGTACGAGGAGACGCGGCGTTCCCACTTCGTGATCGGTCTGTCGCGCTCGCTGTCCGACTACGCCACCCCCGAGGACTTCGAGCTCGGTATCTCGGCCGCGGGGTCGATCGGCCTCCGCGCGCTCCGCGACTCGCAGCGCGTCGACGTGCGCGTGCAGGGGCGTGAGCTCCCGGCCGGCACCGGAAAGCAGCTGTTGGACTCCCTCTCCGCCGTCGAGGGCAGCAAGCCGCGCGAGGGCGGCATCGCCGACCTCGCCGGGATCGTGTCGGTCACGATGCCGCTCGCCAGTGTGGTGGTGCTCGTGTGCGGCTCGCGGGTGCGCTCCGACGATCTGCGCCTCGCGTGCTCGCGGCTGCCCTTCGGCGCGAAGGCGCTGGCCGTCGTCGCCGACACCAGCGTGTCCGCTCCGACGCTTCGGCGGATCGGTGACGCGGACGTGGTCACCGTCGGCGCCCTCGAACAGATTCCGCTCGCTCTGCAGAAGGTGCTCGCATGACCGTGCCCGCCGCCGGCCCCGCGGGTCTCGCCGTGCGCCGATGGATCCTCGATCTGGGAGCGACCGCACTCCTCGTGACGACCGCGTTGATCGGCTTCTGGCCGACGTTCGCCGGTCCGTCCTTCCTCCCGGCCGCCGTCGGCGGCATCCTGATCGGGCTGGCGATCGCGGCGGTCGCGACCTGGCGACGATGGGGCATCCTGATCACGACGGGGCTCACGGTCGCCGCCTACTTCGTCTTCGGCGGGGCCCTCGCGCTCCCACAGACCTCCCTCCTCGGCTTCATCCCGACGATCGAGACGCTGCAGAAGCTCGCGGTGGGGACCGTCACCGCCTGGAAGCAGATGCTCACCACCGTCGCCCCCGTGGCTGCGGTCGACGGACACCTGGTGGTCCCGTTCCTGCTGGCGCTCGTCGTCACCACGCTCACCGCGTCTCTCGCGCTCCGGCTGCCACAGGTCGCCTGGGCACTGCTCCCGGCCGGGGTACTGCTGATGCTCGTCATCGCCCTCGGCACACCGGAGCCCGCCTTCCCTCTGGTGCAGGGGCTCGTCTTCGCCGTGGTGAGCATGTCGTGGCTCGCTCTGCGGCAACTGTGGGCACCACAGAACATGGCCGTCTCCGTCAGCGAGGTCGACCCTTCGCGTGCGACCCAGATGCGCACCCGACGGCTGCTGGCCGGCGTCGCCGTGCTGGCCGTCGCCGCAGGCACCGGCGTCGCCGCGAGCGCCGTCGCGAACCCGGCACAGCCGCGGCACGTGTTCCGCGACGTGATCATCCCGCCGTTCGACATCCGCGACTACCCGAGCCCGTTGCAGGCGTTCCGCAAGAACGTGCGCGACGAGGCCTCCGAGACCCTCTTCACGGTGCAGGGCCTCCCCCAGGGCGCACGTGTCCGCACCGCGGTCATGGATCAGTTCGACGGCATGGTCTACAACGTCACGGACGGCGGCCCGACGTCGTCGAGCGCGTTCGCACCGTTGCGTTCCAACATGGCACCGGATGCCGAGGGCGTCCCGGTCACGCTGAAGTTCGCGATCGACGGCTACGGCGGTGTCTGGATGCCGACCGCCGGAGAGCTGTCCGAGATCCGGTTCGAGGGAGCGCGCGCCGAAGACCTGCGTCGTGGCACGTACGTCAACACCGTGACCGGTACCGCGGTCGCGACGCCGAAGCTCACCCAGGGTGACGAGTACGTCGTCGATGCCGTCGTGCCCGCCGTCCCCGATGACGAACAGCTCGCCGAGGTGCCGTTCGGCAAGGTGGCGCTGCCGACGTCGAGCAACGTGCCGGAAGAGCTCACCTCGCTCGCGGCGGAGACCGTATCGGGTGCGGAGACGCCGATCGAGCAGGTACGGGCGTTGGAGAACTTCCTCTCCGAGGGCGGTTTCTTCAGCCACGGGCTCGAGGGAGAGGTGCTGTCCCGCGCGGGCCACACCGCCGAGCGCATCTCGACGCTGGTCGGTGCTGACCAGATGATCGGTGACGACGAGCAGTATGCCGTGGCGATGGCGCTGCTCGCGGGGCAGCTCGACATCCCGGCGCGCGTCGTCATGGGGTACTACCCCGACGAGGAGCAGGCGGGGGAAGCGGTGTTCACCGCCACGGGCGACAACGTCCACGCCTGGGTCGAGGTGAACTTCGAGGGCATCGGTTGGGTGACCTTCAACCCGACTCCGCCCGAAGACCAGGTGCCGAACGACCAGAACACCAAGCCCCGCGTCGACCCGAAGCCGCAGGTGCTGCAGCCGCCACCCCCGCCGCAGGAACCCGTCGATCTGCCGCCCACCCTTCCCGACGACCGGGAGTCCGAGGACGAGAGCCTGAACCTCGCCGGCATCATCGGTGCGATCCTCGTGATCGGTGGCATCTCGCTCGCGGTGATCGCGCTCCTCGCGTCGCCGTTCATCGTGATCGGCGCGTGGAAGGCCGCGAAGCGTCGGTCGCGCCGCGCCGCCGCGCGCACCGCCGACCGCATCAGTGGCGGGTGGGACGAGCTGACCGATCGCGCGATCGACTACGGTGCGCGGCTCACGCCCGGAGGCACCCGGACCGAGGAAGCCGAGGTCGTGGCCACCGCGCTGACGGTTCCGCAGGTGACCGCGCTCGCCGAGCGGGCCGACGCCGAGGTGTTCGGTCCCACAGAGCCGAGCCCGCAAGACGTGGAGTCCTTCTGGCACGAGGTCGACGGCATCGTCGGCGGTCTCGGCAAGGACGCCGGTTTCTGGAAGCGCGTGAAGGCGCGCTTGAGCGTTCGCTCGCTCGTCGGCGGCACCGCGATCTCGAACGGCCTGCAGAACCTCAAGGACGCCGCGACCGCGCGCGTACGCCGCGAACCTGGCACCATCAAGAACAGCACGACGCCCCCGTCCTCCGAGAGTGAGACCCCATGACGCAGCCTGCGCTCGATCAGATCGCGCCCCTCTCCCGTCGCGCGGTCGCCTATGTCATCGATGCCCTGATCGCCGGGGGCCTCGCGATCGTGCTCGGCGGGGGACTCCTGGTCGCCGCGTCGCTCACCGGCAGTGTCGAGGGGATGGTGGGAGTCCTCCTCGTCGGCGGTCCGGTGGTGAGCCTGGTGCTGCTCGGCTGGTTCGTGGTCTACACCGTCATGCAGGCAGGGGCCGGCTCGATCGGCATGCGCGCCCAGGGCGTGCGGCTCGTCGCCGCTGCGGACGGCGGCCCGCTCGGCTTCGGGCGTGCACTGCTGCGCAACGTGATCTTCGGCCTCGCCGCGGCCGTCGTGGTGGGGTACTTCACTCCGCTCTTCGACGGGTCGGGGCGCTTCCAGGGGTGGCACGACAAGGTCGCAGGCTCTCTGATCCTGGATGCACGGAAGGCGGGTCCCGTCGGATCGGCGTCCGAGGCCGCCTCCTCCTCGTCCGCCTCTGCGCCGGGCCTCGCCACACCGACGACCGGACCGGCGATCCCTGGACTCCCGCAGTCCGTTCCGGCTGCTTCGGCAGCGTCGGCTGCCCCCGTTGCTCCGGCCCCGCCCGCTCCGGCATCCTCATCCCTCCCGCCGCGGCCGGCTGCGCCCCCTGCGCCGGTGGCCGAGAGCGGATCCCTCATCGCCTTCGTCCCGGGCATCACCCAGGATGCGCCGTCGCGGTCGGAGCCTCCCGCGCAGCCCGAGCCTGAACTCGACGCGACCGTCCAGCAGCACCCCGTGGCTCCCGTGACGCCGCCCGCACCTCCGGCGCCGGTCGCTGCTCCGCCGGTCGCTGCTCCACCGGTCCCGCCGCTCCCGGTGGCACCCGTGCCGGCAGTGCCGGAGGTCGTCGAGCAGGATGACGATCTCGAAGAGACCCGGATCAGCGTCCCCGGCCATCGTCTGGTCTTCACGTGGGATGACGGCACACGGGTCTCCGTCTCGCGGCGCACCATCTTCGGCCGCAACCCCGCCCCGGAGGAGGGCGCGACGCTCGTGCCCGTGCGTGACGAGACGCTGTCGCTCTCCAAGACGCATTTCGAGGCGGCCGCCGAGACCTCCGGCGGATGGGTGCGGGATCGCCACTCGACCAACGGGATGACCATCGTCCGCGACGGCCAGCGCATCGCGTGCCCGGCCGGGCAGCGGGTGCCGGTGCGTCTGGGCGACGCGATCGAGATCGGCGACCGCATCGTGACGATCGGCGGATACGCATGAGGCCGGGACTCATCGTCTCCACCGGGTCGGCGACGCATCCGGGGCTCCGGCGCGCGCTGAACGAAGACGCGCATCTGGCTTCGGCTCCGGTGTTCCTGGTCGCCGACGGGATGGGCGGGCACGAGGCCGGTGAGCGCGCGAGTGCCGCCGTCATCGCCGAGTTCGCCCGGTACATCGGCCGACCGGCGCTCGAGCTCGACGACGTCCGGCACGCCCTCTCCGTCTCGCGGACGAGCGTCGAGGATCTGTCGACCTCGGGCAACGGACGCGCCGGGACGACCCTCAGCGGTGTTGTCATCGCCTCGGTCGACGGCATGGGGTACTGGCTCGCGGTCAACATCGGAGACTCCCGGACCTATCGTCTCGCCGACGGCGAGCTGGAGCAGATCAGTGTCGATCACTCCGTGGTGCAGGAGCTGATCGAGTCCGGTGAGCTCTCCGTCGAAGATGCCGTCTCGGATCGCCGCCGGAACATCATCACCCGCGCCATCGGTGCGAGCAGCACGGGCGACGCCGACTACTGGATGTTCCCCGCCGAACTCGGCGATCGCATCCTCGTCTGCTCGGACGGTCTCACCTCCGAAGTGCCGGACACGCGTATCCGCGAGGTGCTGGCCTCGGAATCCGATCCGCAGAAGGCCGCCGACGCCTTGACAGCCGATGCGGTGAGCGCCGGGGGTCGAGACAACATCACCGTGATCGTCGTGGACGCGGTCTCGGTCGCGTCGCGGCCGGGAACGCTGACAGCCACCGACGACGACGACATCGACGCCGACACGCGTCCACGAGAAGCCACAGCAGGAGGGGTTCGCTGATGCAGACCATCTACCGACCGGGACAGTGGTATCTGATCGTCATCCCCGGCGCGCTCGTCGCGCTCCCGCCCGATGTCCCCGGCGATGTCGTCGCCCGGCTGTGGGAACGCCTGCCGGAGGCGAAGACGCTCGCAACGGTCGTCGATCTCCTGACGACGCAGGCGGGCCGGTCCTTCACATCGCTGCCGTCGTTCGTCGCCGCCGTCGCCGAGGGAGGAGACGTGCGCATCGCCCTCCGTGGTGACGTCTCGGCACACGTGACGACCGCGACGGAATCCCTCGAGCTCTCCGGGGCGGACGTCACCACCTGGAACGAGCGGTTCCTCGGTGGCGCGACGACGATCGACATCACGGTCGAGACGACGACCGAGGCTGACGGCCTCCCCGTGCAGAGCGGGATCGTGCGGGCTGCCGCGGTGAGCGCCGACCTGGAGCCGAGCGACGCCGATCCGCTGACCAGTGCGCTCGGACCGTCCCCCGTGCTCGCCGAGCCCGCTGCAGCCGTGCAGGCCCCGGAGCCGGTGGCCGTGGAGCCCGAGCCGGCGCCGGAGCCCGAGCCGACTCCTGCGCCCGAACCCGAGCCGACTCCTGCCCCGGTCATCGAGGATGCGTTCCTCCCACCGACCGAGGTGACGCTCGCACCGCCCGTCGACGACGACTTCGATCAGCTCTGGGGTGCGACCGTGCACTCCGTCGGTGCCGCAGCCGCGGCGCCCACCCCCGCCCCGGTCGAAGGCGATCATGACGGGGCGACCGTCTCCGCGGCCGACCTGCGTGCGCTCCGCCAGCAGCCTCCCGTCGCCGATGATGTCGCGACGGACGTGCTCGACGTGACCCCGGTGCCGTCCATCGCTTCGACGGGCCGCGTGCGTCTCTCCACGGGGCAGGTGGCGGCGCTCGATCGCACGGTCATCATCGGCCGACGCCCGCGATCGACCCGTGCGAGCGGCGCGAACCTCCCGCACCTGATCGCCGTCGAGAGCCCGCAGCAGGACATCTCGCGCAGCCACCTCGAAGTGCGGCCGGAAGGTGACACCGTCGTGGTCATCGACCTGCACACCACGAACGGCTCCACCCTGCTCCGTCCCGGCGCCGACCCGGTGCGGCTGCATCCCGGGGAGCAGACGCTCGTGCTGTCCGGCGATGTCGTGGATCTCGGCGACGGAGTGACCGTCGCGTTCGAGGAGCTGCCGTGACGCGTCGCCCCTCCCCGCCGCCGGATCTGCCGGGCTTCACCTATGTGGAGCCGCTGGGCACCGGCGGTTTCGCCGATGTATTCCTGTACGAGCAGGAGATGCCGCGTCGCCGTGTCGCGGTGAAGGTACTGGTCGCCGACCGCATCTCGAGTGGCGCGGCGCAGGAGTTCGCCGACGAGGCCAACGTGATGGCGATGCTCTCGACGCATCCGGCCATCGTCACGATCTACCAGGCGGGTGTCGCCGGCGACGGTCGCCCCTACCTGGTGATGGAGTACTGCCCGCGGCCGAACCTCCAGATCCGCTCCCGCAAGGAGCCGTTCTCGGTCGCCGAGGCGCTGCGCGTCGGCATCCAGGTCGCCGGAGCCGTCGAGACCGCGCACCGGGCAGGCGTGCTGCATCGCGACATCAAGCCGGCCAACATCCTCGTCACGGAGTACAACCGGCCCGCCCTCACCGACTTCGGCATCGCATCGACGACCGGAGCGACGGGTGAGGCCTCCGGCATGTCCATCCCCTGGTCTCCGCCGGAGTCGTTCGCGGAGCCCCCGCAGAGTGGTCCGCGCACCGACGTCTGGGCGCTCGGTGCCACGCTGTACACGCTGCTGGCGGGTCGTTCGCCCTTCGAGCGGACCGGCGAACGCAACTCGAGCGCCGATCTGATCGAGCGCATCGAGCGCGCCGCTCTCCCCTCGCTGAGGAGGCCGGATTCGCCGGAGAGTCTGCAGAGGCTCCTCGAACGGTCGATGGCGAAGAACCCCGCCGATCGCTTCCCGAGCGCGGTGGCATTCGCGCGGGCACTGCAGAAGGTGCAGATCGAGCTCTCCCACTCGGTGACCCCGATCGACATCGTCGATGACCATCCGCCGGCGGAAGACCTGGAGGACGACGGCGACGGTCTGACCCGGGTGCGGGAGATCGTCAGCATCGACCCCGAACTGGCGTCGTTCACCCGCCCCTCGGCCCAGACGCAGCGGAAGGAACCGCCGGTTCCGCTGTCGGGCATTCCGCGATTCGACGCCCCGACGCCCGAGGAACCGCTCGTCGAGCAGACCCAGTTGCGCCCGCCGACTCCGACGGCTGCGGCTCCACTCGCCCCCTCCGCCGACGACCGCACCATCGCGCGAGCGCCGATGGTGGTCGCCCCGGAAGAGGCGACGCCGCCTCCGGCCGTGTCGGCTGCTCCTGTCGCGGGTCCGGGAGAGCCGCCGGCGCCGCGCAGTCGCAAGGGCCTGTGGATCGTGCTCGCTGCCGCCGCGGTCGTACTCGTGGTCGGCGGGATCGTCGGGATGAACCTCCTGGTGGCGGGTGTCACCCCCGAAGCGCAGGAGACCGAGCAGGCCGTGGAGCCGAAGGATGTCGGTACGGACGTCGTGCCGAAGGTCACCGAGATCTCCGGGACGCGCGAGGGTGATCGGATCGTGTTCACCTGGACCAATCCGAGTCCGCTCGAGGGCGACTCGTTCATCTGGACACCGGTCGCGGTGTCGGGAGAGGTCGATCCGCACCAGACGCCGGATGCGACCGCGACGGTCCCCGCAGCGGCGGGCACCGTCTGCATCGACGTGATGCTGCGGCGCGACGACGGTCGTGCCTCGGAAACCGTGCGGGGGTGTGTGGAGTGACGGGGGCAGGAGGGGTGACCGTCGAGTTCGCGGGGGAGTACTTCCGCGTGAGCCGTGGTGATCGATTCATCGTGGGACGAGAGGGCGACCTCGAGCTCGACGACAATCTGTTCCTGCATCGGCACTTCCTGGAGATCACCGACTCCGACGGGCTGTGGTGGCTGTCGAACGTCGGTACCCGGCTCACCGCGACGGTGACCGACTCGGCGGGTGGCGTGCAGGCGTGGCTGGCGCCGGGTGCTCGGCTCCCACTCGTCTTCGAGAAGACGACGATCGTCTTCAGCGCGGGGCCGACCACCTACGAGCTCACCTTGCATGCAGCCGAGCCGACGTTTCGCGCGACCCGGCGCGAGCACGACGACGACGGGGCGTCCACGATCGGCGACGTTCCGCTGACCCTCAGCCAGAAGCTGCTCATCCTGGCGCTCGCCGAACCCCAGTTGCGCAGGGACGGCACTGGGATGAGTGAGATCCCGACCTCGGCGAAGGCGGCGGAGCGGCTGGGCTGGACCGTCACCCGGTTCAACCGCAAGCTCGACAACGTCTGCGACAAGTTCGACCGGGTCGGTGTGCCCGGCATGCGCGGCGGGCAACGCAGCTTCGCGACCAACAGGCGCGCACGCCTGGTCGAGCATGTGATCGCCTCGCGTCTGGTCGGCAAGAGCGACCTGCCGCTGCTCGACACCGAGCATTCCATCGACGACGTCGAGGGAGAGCAGGAGTGATCTGGGAGATCGACGACCGCGCGCCCGAGGTCGAAGGACTCGACGCGCACGGACGCCCGGACCCCGCGTACGCGGAGGCTCTCGGCCTGCGCCCCGCGGGACGGGGTGCGCGTGTGCTCGCTGCCCTGATCGAGTGGACGGTGGCGGTCGTCATCGCCCTCCCGGCCCTCATCGCTCTGACCCCGGTGCTCGCGCAGGCAGCGTCAGGACGGTTCGACGCGGAGGAGTTCTTCGCGCGGGGGGATCTGGTGTGGCTCATCGTGGCCGCTGCAGTGTCGCAAGGGCTCATGATCGCCTACCTCGTCGTCCAGCTCGTCCTGCATGGCCGCAAGGGGGTGACGCTCGGCAAGGCGATCTGCGGTATCCGTTCCGTGAACGTCCGGACGCTCGAGCGTCCCGGCTTCTGGCGCGGCGCGGTCGTGCGCTACCTCGTCGCGTACGCCTCGCTCCTCGTTCCGCTCATCGGGCCGGTGCTGGTGATCATGCTCTCCCCGCTCTTCGACATCGAGCGGCGAGGACGCGGATGGCTCGACCTCGCCGCCGCGACCTGGTTCGTGGACGTGCGCGGCGGCCTGAACCCCTATGACCAGAAGCGGATGCGTATCGCGCGCAAGCGCGTGAAAACGCCCGAGCACGAGGAGAAGGCGCCCCTCCCGTCGCTCGCCACCCCGGTGCACCGGGATGCTCCGGCCGAGTACGTCCCGAGCGCGCGCCTCTCCGGCGGCGTCATCGGCGCGCACCGGTCCGCCGCGGGCCCTGCCCCTGAGCGTCCGGAGACCTCGGCCCCGGGCTCCCTCGTGTCGTCGACACCGCCCTCCCTGGCCACCGGCACCCCGCCCCCGGCTTCGTTCGCGCCGCCAGCTCCCGCGGCGTCGCCCGCGCCGGCTCCC
>NZ_JRKC01000038.1:0-21925 GCF_000800925.1 Microbacterium sp. ZOR0019
CGGATCCAGGCGAACACCGGCGGGGGCGATGCCGTAGCCCCGCCACAGCGTGAGGAACTCCGGGAGAGCTTCGCCGAATTGCGCAGCATCGCGGCTTCCCTCGATGACGCCGAACTCCGTGCGCGCATCGCGCGGGTCGAGCAGCGCCTCGTCACCCTCGCAGGCGACGATCCGACCGTCTCGACCAGTCCAATCCCCACCGTTCGCCTCTCTCCACGGGAGACCGACGTGCTCGCCTGCGCCGCGATGGGTGCGACCAACGCGGAGATCGCGACGCAACTGGGTCTGCGCGAGGGCACCATCAAGGCGTATCTCGGCACGGCGATGTCCAAACTCGACGCCTCCACGCGACATGCCGCCGTCACGCGCGCACGGCGTGCAGGTCTCCTCCCGTGAACATATTCACCGCATAAATGTCAATTCGCTATTATCCGGTTGCTCGGTTTCGCCGGATGACATATATTCGCATTCATGGCGAGAAGAATTGTGCATCAGCTGGTAGACGACATCGACGGCAGTGTCCTCGAAGTAGGTGAAGGCGAGACCGTCCACTTCTCGTTGAATGGCACCTCCTACGAGATCGATCTGAATTCGTCCCATGCCGAGGAGTTGCGCGCGGCTCTCGAGCCGTACATCTCCGCCGGACGCCGCGCCGGTTCTTCCGCCGCGACCCGCACGTCGCCTTCGCGCAAGCGCCCTGCCCGCAATCCGGAGGTCGCGGCGATCCGCGCCTGGGCCAAGGAGAACGGCCACGCCCTCTCCGAGCGCGGACGAATTCCCGCGCCTATCGTCGACGCGTACAACGCCGCACACTGATCTCGTACCGGGTCATCCCTTCGGGGAAGACTATTCGGCCGTCTCCTTCACCCACGGCTCATCCCGCAAAGTGATCTCCTCGGTCATATCCGCGAGGAATCGGATGACGACGTCCCGTTCCGCAGGGCTGAGGCGCGCCGCGGAATAGAAGCGCTTGGCCTGCTGACGGCCGACCGTCTCCATCGCAGCCAATCGCGTCTCCGGCGTGATGGCGATATGAAGTGCCCGTCGGTCGGTGGGGTGCGGCGCCCGCGTGATGTGCCCGCCCTTCTCCAACCGGTCGAGGAGCTTCGTCGTCGCCGCCGTGGAGACACCGAGGTGGTGCGCGATGCCCCCGGGGGTCGCGACCAGCTGCCGGTTCGCGCACACGATCAAGTAGTGCAGCGCACGCATGTCGGTCTCGTTGAGCCGCATGTAGCGCCGGGACGCCTGTGAGAGCTTCTGCTCCGCCTCTCGCAGATTCGCGAGCGACTCCATGAGCCGGGCGATCTGTCGCAGCTCCTCGGGTGGCACACCCTGCCGGTCCACGAGCGTGCTGCGCGGATCACTGGCGTCGACGTCGTAGATCGCCGAATGCGTCAGTCCGTCGGGAGTCTTCTCGTGCCCACTCTCGCTGGGGTCACCGTTCGACAACACTTCCTCCGCGCTCTCCTGCGGGGTGGTGCCGGGCTCCGTGTCCATGCGATCATGTTACACACCAACAGTTTCATGCTAAGTTGACTACTTACCAAGTTAGCGAAACACCGGACGCCTCGGAATCAAGGAGATGCCATGGATGACGTGACCCTCCTCGCCGAAGACGGGACCGCCGTGGGGACGCTGCCGAAGCGCGACGTCCACACCCGCGACACCCCGCTGCATCTGGCGTTCTCCTGCTACGTCCTCGACACGCACGGTCGCCTCTTGCTCACTCGTCGCGCACTGGCGAAGAAGACCTGGCCGGGTGTGTGGACGAACAGCTTCTGCGGTCACCCCCGCCCCGAGGAGGACATGCTCGATGCCGTCCGGCGGCACGGTGTCCACGAGCTCGGGATCGATCTCACCGACCTGCGCCTCGTCCTCCCCGACTACCGCTACCGAGCCGTGGACGCGAGCGGGATCGTCGAGAACGAGATCTGTCCCGTGCACGTCGCCGTTATCGACGGCCAGCCCTCGGCGAACCCCGACGAGGTGGCCGAGTGGATCTGGGTCGACGTGGCCGCTCTCGTCGAGGGCATCACGCACACCCCGTTCGCCTTCAGCCCCTGGCTCGTCGAGCAGCTTCCGATTCTTCGACGACTCGGCGAGGTCTGACCGATGAGCGGCACAGTGACGGAAGAGGACCTCGGGACGCGCATCGAAGAAGCTCTGCGCCACCGCTTCTCGGAGCGCAGCGCGGCTGCCGAGAAATACGGAGCGGAGTTCGTCGGACTCTGGCGCGCCGCCGCGCAGCACGCTCTCGGCGGAAAGCTCGTCCGTCCTCGCCTCCTCATCGACCTTCTGCAATCGCTCTCCCCCTCGCCCTTGTCGGAGCGGGAGACCGCGTGCGCGATCGATGTGGCCGCACACGTCGAGCTCCTCCACTTCGCCTTCCTCCTGCACGACGACGTCATCGACGGCGACCTGACCCGGCGGCGCGGTCCGAACCTGATCGGCGCTCTGGTCGCGGCCCACGCCGACGCTCATGTCGAGCCCGCACTGCACTGGGCGCGCTCGAGTGCGATCCTCCTCGGGGACATGCTTCTCTCCTCGGCCGTGCTGGGATTCGCGCGAGCCGATGTCTCCGCCGACGCCCGTGAGCGCCTGCTCTCCCTGCTCGAGCAGACGATCTTCGAGACCGTGGCCGGAGAACATGCCGACGTCGCACTGAGCGACGGCGTGATCGCGCCCGATCTGCGGACCATCCTCGCGACGAGCACTTACAAGACGGCGACCTACTCCTTCGTGCTCCCCCTGCGCGCCGCCGCCGTGCTCGCGGGCTCATCCCCCGCCGCCGAGGAACAGCTCAGCGAGATCGGTCGGCATCTCGGCCTCGCCTACCAGTTGCAGGATGATCTGCTCTCCGTGTTCGGCGACCCCGGACAACACGGCAAGGACGCCTACTCCGACCTGCGCGAGGGCAAGGAGACGGCGATCATCGCCTACGCCCGCATGACGGCGCACTGGGAGAGCATCGAGGTGCACTTCGGCAGATCCGAACTCACCGTCTCGGAGGGGTCCGAAGCCCGCGATCGATTGCGCGCGTGCGGCGCAGAGAGCTTCGTCCTCGGACTCATCGACGAGCATCTGGACGCGGTGTCCACCGCGCTCGCCGCCGCGGAGTCCGACGGCACGCTCCCCGCCGCGGCTGCCCAGACGATCCGCGCTCACGCGTCCCGCGTCGAAGGGCGCCGCCGATGACCGCGGAACCGGCTGATCGCACGGACGACACCGCGCTGCGGCGCTTCAACCGCACGGCGGAGATCGCCACGACCGATGTGATCCGCACGTACTCGACGTCGTTCGGGCTCGCCACCCGGCTTCTCGGCCGACGTCATCGTCAGCACGTCCGCAACATCTACGCCATGGTGCGCATCGCCGATGAGATCGTCGACGGGGTGGCCGCCGAGGCCGGACTCGACAGCACCGCACAGACGGCGGCGCTCGCCTCCTACATCGAAGAGACGCACCGCTCGATGCGGACGGGCTACAGCAGCGACCTCATCCTGCACGCCTTCGCGCGGACGGCACGGGAGTGCGGTATCGGTGAGGACCTGACCGGGCCCTTCTTCGCCTCGATGAGCGCCGACCTCGCCGACGACGCCGACTTCACGGCCTACGATGCCGACGCCCACGCCGACTACGTCTACGGTTCCGCCGAGGTGGTCGGACTCATGTGCCTCCAGGTCTTCCTTCGGGGGGCGGATCGGACGGACGAAGAGCTCCGCACGCTCCGCCGCGGTGCGCGCCAGCTGGGCGCCGCGTTCCAGAACGTCAACTTCCTCCGCGATCTCGCCGACGACACGGACCGGCTCCACCGCGGGTATCTCGGGGGGTCCGCGCGGCTGACGGATGCGGACCGCGATGCCTGGGTGGCGACGGTGTTCCGGCAGCTGGCGGATGCCGAAGCCGCCATCCCCCTCCTCCCGAAGGATGCCCGCGCCGCGGTGCGGAGCGCCCTCGCCCTGTTCGCCGCGCTCACCCGACGCGTGGCGAAGACGCCCGTGGAGGTGCTTTACCGCCGACGCGTTCGTGTGCCGGATCCGATCAAGGCCGTGCTCGCGGGTCGCGCCGTGATCGTGACGACGTGGGAGCGGGACCGATGAGCCGCGTGGTGGTGATCGGTGCGGGCGTCGCCGGCCTCGCGACGGCCGGCCTCCTGGCGAAGGACGGGCACGAGGTCGTCGTCCTCGAGAAGAACGACCGCGTCGGCGGGCGCGCAGGATCCATCGAGCGGGACGGGTTCCGCTTCGACTCAGGGCCCTCGTGGTACCTGATGCCGGAGGTGTTCGATCACTTCTTCGCGATGATGGGGACCTCGACGTCGGAGCAGCTCGACCTCACCGCGCTCGACCCGGGATATCGGGTGTTCCGTTCGCCTCGGTCCTCGGGGTCGGTGAGCGTCCCCGCGGGACGTGATGCGGTCACTGAGCTCTTCGAAGAGCTGGAGCCGGGTTCCGGTCCTGCCCTCGACGCCTATCTGGACTCCGCGCGTGACGCTGCGGCGATGGCGGAGAAGTACTTCCTGTACAACCCGTTCACCCGCATGCGCACCCTCGCAGCCCCGGAGGTCCTGCGGGCACTCCCCCGGCTGTTCACCCTCCTCGGCACCCGACTGCAATCCTTCGCGCAGCAGCGATTCCTTCATCCGGTCGTGCGCCAGATCCTCGGCTACCCCGCGGTCTTCCTCGGCACCGACCCGCGCACCGCTCCCGCGATGTACCACCTCATGAGCGCGCTCGATCTCGATCAGGGCGTCCGCTACCCCCAAGGCGGTTTCTGGCGCGTGGTCGAGCGGATCGAGGCACTGGCTCGCGAGGCAGGCGCGCGGATCCTGACTGGGGCCGATGTGACCGGCATCCACACGCAGGACGGCCCCGACGGCGTGCACACGACCGGGGTCGGCTGGACAGACGAGGAGGGCGTCGCACACGTGGAGCACGCCGACATCGTGGTCTCGGCCGCGGACCTGCACCACACCGAGACCGTGCTGCTGCCGCCTTCCCTGCAGACCTACCCCGAGTCCTGGTGGTCACGGCGTACCAGCGGGCCCGGCGGGGTGCTCGTGATGCTGGGAGTGCGGGGCTCTTTGCCTGAGCTTCCGCATCATTCCCTGTTCTTCACCGATGACTGGGACGCCAACTTCGACGCGATCTTCGGAGCGACCCCGACCGTTCCCGATCCGGCGTCGACCTACGTGTGCCGACCGAGCGCGTCGGATCCCGATGTCGCTCCGGAGGGCCATGAGAACCTGTTCGTCCTGATCCCGGTCCCGGCAGACGTCGAACTCGGACATGGCGGACCCGACGGGACCGGATCACCCGCGGTCGAGAGCGCGGCGGATGCCGCGATCGACCAGATCGCCACCTGGGCCGGGATCCCGGACCTGCGCGAACGCATCGTGGTGCGCGAGACGATCGGCCCCGCGGACTTCCAGGACGACTACCACTCCTGGCGCGGAGGAATGCTGGGGCCGGCGCACATCCTGTCCCAGAGTGCGATGTTCCGCGCGCAGAACGCCTCCCGGCGTGTGCAGGGCCTGTTCTACGCCGGGGCCACCACCGCGCCGGGTGTCGGCGTCCCGATGTGCCTCATCAGTGCGGAGATCGTCCTCAAGCGCATCCGCGGTGATCACTCCCCCGGCCCGCTCCCCGTTCCCGTGCCCACCGCTGTCGGGACGGAGGCGTCCTGATGGGCATGGTGTACCTGGCGGCCCTTCTCCTGTCGCTGGGCTGCATGCTGCTGCTGGATTGGCGGTTCCGCCTCTTCTTCTGGCGCGATGCCGTGTCGGCGACGGTCGTGACGGTCGTCGGGCTCGTCTTCTTCCTCCTGTGGGATGTGGCGGGCATCGCCAACGGGATCTTCTTCCGCGGTGACGGCGCGATCGCGACCGGGATCGTGCTCGCGCCGGAGCTGCCGATCGAAGAACCCGTGTTCCTGCTGTTCCTCGTGGTGTGCACGATGGTGATCTACACCGGGGCCGAACGCCTGATCACGCGCTGGCGTGAAAACCGTCGTGCAGGGGCGGGTGCGTCATGAGCTACATCCAACTCGCCGCCTGCTTCCTGCTCGTCGCCGTCGTGGTCGGCGTCATCCTGCCGCTTCTCCGCCGACGCCGCGGACCGCTCCCGGCCGCTGTGCTGCTCACCGTGCTGCTGCTCTTCGTCCTCACCGCCGTGTTCGACACCGTGATGATCGCGAGCGGATTGTTCCACTACGCGCAAGGTCCGCTGCTCGGCGTCCACATCGGGCTGGCTCCCGTCGAGGACTTCGCCTACCCGCTGGCCGGTGCCCTGCTCCTTCCCGCCGTGTGGGCCGAACTGCGCGCGCGACGGCGGGCACGCGAGGACCGAAACACCGACGAGGAGCACGGATGAGCGCCGGAGCCACACCATCCCGCATGCTCGGACGGGATCTCGTGCAGATCCTGCTGTCGTCGCGACCCATCAGCTGGATCAACACCGCGTTCCCTTTCGCAGCCGCCTACCTGCTCACCACCCGTGAGCTCGATGTGACCCTGCTGGTCGGCACGCTGTACTTCCTCATCCCGTACAACCTGGCGATGTACGGCATCAACGACGTCTTCGACTACGCGTCCGACCTCGCGAACCCGCGCAAGGGCGGGATCGAGGGCGCGCTCCTGGCACCGCGCATCCATCGCGCGACCCTCTGGGCAGCGGCGGGGACGAACATCCCGTTCCTCGCCTACCTCGTGATCGTCGGCAACCCGGCGTCCTGGTTCTGGCTGGCCGTGAGCGTGTTCGCGGTGATCGCCTACTCCGCACCGGTGCTGCGCTTCAAGGAGCGACCGTTCCTCGATTCGATGACGTCGAGCACGCACTTCGTCAGCCCGGCGATCGTCGGGCTCGCGCTGGCCGGCGCATCCGTCACGTCCGCCACCACGCTCACTCTCGTCGCGTTCTTCCTGTGGGGCATGGCAGCGCATGCCTTCGGTGCCGTCCAGGACGTCGGACCGGACCGCGAAGCCGGGATCTCCTCGATCGCGACCGTGATCGGGGCGCGGGCGACCGTCCGACTGTCCCTGTCGCTGTGGGTGCTCGCCGGAGCCGCGATGCTCCTGACTCCCTGGCCGGGACCGCTCGCCGCGGTGCTCGCACTGCCCTATGTGGTGAACGCGGCACCGTGGTGGAACGTCGACGACGCCGGCTCGGCAGCCACGAACCGGGCCTGGCGGCGCTTCATCGCGCTGAACTATTTCGCCGGTTTCCTCGCGACGATGATCCTCATCCTCGCGTGGGTGTCCTGACCCTCCCCGACAACAGAAACCCTTCCGAGAGGAACACGATGTCCCGCCCCGACTCCGCGCCGACTCCACCGATCCGGGAGCGCTCACGACGCCACCCCTGGGTACGCGTGTTCCTTCCGGTGGCACTGATCCTCGTCTGGCTGGTGGGTGCGTCGCTCGGCGGTCCCCTGTTCGGCAAGGTCGACGAGGTGTCATCCAACGACCAGACGACCTACCTGCCGGAGTCGGCGCAGGCCACCGAGGTCCAGCAACTGCTCGGCGAGTTCAACGACAGCGATTCGATCCCGGCCATCGCGGTGTTCACCTCGGACGACGCGCTCACCTCTTCCGAGCTGGACGCCATCTCCGACGCCGTCGCGGACGCACCGAACGTGGAGGGCGTCGGCGACGACGTCTCTCCGGCGCTCCCCTCCGAGGATGGGAAGGCCGTCCAGGCCTTCATCCCGATCGAGAGCGACGCGGAACTCGCCGATGCGACGGCGGCTCTCGGCGACGAGTTGCGCGGTGCCGTCCCCGACGGCATCACGGTGTACATCACCGGCCCGGCCGGCTTCAGCGCCGATCTGGTCGCGGGCTTCGCCGGCATCGACGGCCTGCTGCTCGGTGTCGCGCTCCTGGCCGTCCTGATCATCCTGGTGCTCGTCTACCGATCGTTCCTGTTGCCCCTCGTCGTGCTGTCCACGAGCCTGTTCGCGCTCTGCGTGGCACTCCTGGTCGTGTGGTGGCTCGCGAAGTTCGAGGTGCTGCTGCTCAGTGGCCAGACCCAGGGCATCCTCTTCATCCTCGTGATCGGCGCCGCCACCGACTACGCCCTGCTCCTCGTGGCACGCTTCCGAGAGGAGCTGCGGGTCTCCCAGGACAAGGGCGTGGCGCTGCTCGCCGCCTGGAAGGGGTCGGTCGAGCCGATCGCCGCCTCGGGCGGGACCGTGATCGCCGGGCTCCTCTGCCTGCTGCTGAGCGACCTGAAATCGAACAGCACCCTCGGCCCCGTGGCCGCGATCGGCATCGTGTTCGCGATGCTCTCCGCGCTGACGCTACTGCCCTCGCTCCTGCTGCTCTTCGGCCGTGCGGTGTTCTGGCCACGACGTCCGCACTTCGAGCCCGAGGTCGTCGCCGCCGAGCACGGCATGCGGACGACGGGCCTGTGGGCCCGGTTGGCCGGCGTGATCAAGCGCCGCCCTCGGGTGATCTGGATCGTGACGACACTCGTCCTCCTGGCCGGAGCCGCCGGGGTGACCCAGCTCGATGCCAACGGTGTTCCGCAGTCCGAGCTGGTGCTCGGCGCCTCGGAGGCCCGTGACGGGCAGGTCGCGCTCGGTGAACACTTCCCCGGCGGATCCGGCAGCCCCGTGTACGTGGTCGTCGACGAGGACCGCCTGCAGGACGTCGCCGACGTGCTCCTCGCCAACGACGGCGTCGATGCGGTCTCGGTCACCGCCGCGGATTCCCCCAGCGGCAGCGCACCCGTGACGGCCGACGGCATCACGGCCGTCGGTCCTCCCGGGACGCCGGTCCCCGAGCCGACGACCGTCGACGGCGAGGTGCTCCTCCAGGGAACGCTCACGGACGCGGCGGACTCCGAAGCCGCCGCGGCCACGGTGCGTGAGCTGCGGACCGAGCTCGACGGCACGAACGCCCTCGTCGGCGGAGTCACCGCCACGTCCATCGACACGAACGACGCGTCGATCCACGACCGCAACCTGATCATCCCGGTGATCCTCGTCGTGATCATGGTGATCCTGATGCTGTTGCTGCGCTCGATCCTCGCCCCTGTCCTGCTGATCCTCACCACGGTGCTGTCGTTCGGCACGGCGATGGGAGTCTCGGCGCTCGTGTTCAACGGGGTCTTCGACTTCTCCGGTGCCGACCCCGCCGTCCCGCTCTTCGGCTTCGTGTTCCTGGTCGCGCTGGGGATCGACTACAACATCTTCCTGATGACCCGTGTGCGCGAGGAGTCGAAGGCGCACGGCACGCGCGAGGGAATCCTGCGCGGACTCTCGATCACGGGGGGCGTGATCACGTCGGCGGGTCTGGTCCTGGCCGCGACGTTCGCCGCGCTCTCCGTGATCCCGATCCTGTTCCTCGTCCAGCTGTCGTTCATCGTCGCCTTCGGAGTGCTGCTCGACACGTTCGTCGTCCGCTCTCTGCTCGTGCCGGCCCTGACCTACGACATCGGCAAAGCGATCTGGTGGCCTTCGAAGCTCTGGAGGCGCGGAGAGGACTGAGACGCCCCGCCCCACAGCGGGAAGCGACGACCTCGTTGGGTGCCCTCGACAGGATTCGAACCTGCGACCTGCCCTTTAGGAGAGGGCTGCTCTATCCCCTGAGCTACGAGGGCGCGCGTCAAGTCTACGTGACTCGAGAGCGCGCCCTCGGCGCCCCTGGCTAGGCGGCGAGAGCCAGGTACGGCTCCCATCGCGGGTCGCTGCGTTCGGTTCCCCGCACCGTCCAGGCCGTGCCGTGCGGGGGACGCGGCGTGAATCGCAGCTGCCAGCGCATCTCCTGCGGGGTGCGGTCGCTCTTGACGTTGTTGCAGCGCAGGCAGCAGGCGACGAGGTTCTCCCAGGAGTCCGCGCCTCCACGCGAACGCGGCAGCACGTGGTCGATCGTGGATGCGGCTTTCCCGCAGTAGCCGCACCGGTGATTGTCGCGACGGAGCACGCCACGCCGCGTGACTGGCACTCGTCTGCTCGTCGGCACCCGGACGTACCGGGCGAGGATGATGACCGCGGGACGATCGTAGACACCGTGGGTGCCCCAGACGGGGTCGTCTTCCACGCGTTCGATAACGGTCGCCTTGTCGTTCATGACGAGCACGAGGGCTCGTTTGAACGACACGATCGCGAGCGGCTCGTATCCGGCATTCAGGACCAGTGTGCGCATTCGTCATCCTCTCGATCCGCCGGGACGGCTTCCCGGCACTCTCGACTCACACGAGGTCGCGCAGGTGGCAGAGCGATCGCAGGGACGAAAAAAGGCGCCGTCTAAAGACAGCGCCTTTCGCGCACGGCAACGCCGTGGCATCCCTGCGGGCTATGCAGAAGGACGTGACGACCGAGGGCATCCATGGTTCGGATGGTCGGTATTCGCTCCATCTGCCTCTCCCCGCTGTTCGACAACGGGATCAGGCTAACCCATCTCCCTGGATGCAGGGCGAAACAGCGGGTGAATGAGGGAGAACGTGTCGGAGAATCAGCCGGCGTTGACCGACAGCCACGACATGGGCTCGACGAGGCCGCCGTTGATCCAGACCTCGAAGTGGAGGTGGTTCGCGGTCGATCGTCCGGTGCTGCCGACGTAGCCGATCAGCTGCCCCGCGGCGACCGTCTGGCCGACCTGCACCTGACGCGAGCCGTAGATCATGTGCCCGTAGGTGGTCTGCACGCGCTGCCCACCGACGACACTGTCGAGCATGATGCACACGCCGTAGCCGCCGATGCTCTCTGCCGAGGCGCGGACCACACCCGCCGCGGCCGCATAGATCGGGGTTCCAGCGGGAGCGAGCATGTCGGCACCGTTGTGGCCGCCGCCGATCGTGCGACTGACGTTCCAGGAGCCCATCGGGAGCGGGTACCGGACCTCGCCGGACCCGGGCGAAGTGAGGGCGTAACCCGCGGAGTTGAACTGAGCGGACGCAGTGGTCGCGGCGGCGGCACGAGCGGCTGCGGCCTCCTCCGCCTTCTTCTTCGCGATCTCCTCCGGAGTCGTGGCGCTGAAGGTTCCGCGGCTCAGCGGCGCGGCGGTGGCCTGCGAGGCGACGACGAGGGACTGCGCGTCGACCGCGGCGAGCTGCTGCAGGGTCGTGGTCGCGGCGGCTTCGGTCGGCTTCGGCGAGGCGAAGGCCGGAAGCGCGATGCCGGCGACCAGTGCACCGACGGCCCCGAAGATGGCGATGGAACGAAGTGGCTTCAGAGCCTTGCGAGCACCCACGCGCGCGCCGGTCCGGCGGGCTGGTACTCGGTCTTCAGATGTCTTCTTCGCGGTCGGTTCGATGTCTGCGGCCAAAACGTGGTCCTCCTGGGCCCTCGCGCTTTCGGGTAGCGCTGGCTCGTCGGCACTCTGCTCTCGTGGCATGAATGTAGCTCGGGGTACTTCGTGCGTTCCTGCCGTGAAGACGACGAGCCTGGAAGGCGAATCTTCGCGGTGCGTCTCCAGCGGGCTTCTTCGCTGGCGACTCGACCGAGGTTACCGGAAGATAACGATCGTGTCACCCCAGGAACCTGACAATCATCGCAGAGGCCCGATCGGTGGCCTTCTCCGCGCCGGGATCCCGCGGAGGATCAGGCCGGTTCGCCCACCAGGAAGATGTGCGAAGCCAGCTCGACGGGAAGCTCGAGTCCGTCGGTCTGGCCGTCCATCTGGATGAGGACGTATCCCTCGCTGAAACGGAAGTCACCGTGCGCGCCGGGCACCACGCCGGCGTCGCGGAGCTGCTCCAGCAGTTCGGGGTCGACCTGCGCGGGCTCGGCGAGACGGCGGACCGTGCCTTCGACGGGCTCCCCCGCCGCGTTCAGACGCTGCACGAGACCGATGACGCCTTCGTCGAAGGTACGAGCGGGGATGTCGCCGAGCTGGTCGAGGCCCGGGATCGGGTTGCCGTAGGGCGACTCGGTCGGGTGGCCCAGGAGCTCGACCAAGCGGCGCTCCACCTGCTCGCTCATGACGTGCTCCCACCGGCAGGCCTCTTCGTGGACGAACGCCCAGTCGAGCCCGATGACATCCGAGAGCAGGCGCTCGGCGAGACGGTGCTTGCGCATCACGTCGACGGCCTTGCGACGCCCCGCGTCGGTGAGCTCGAGCGTGCGATCTTCGGAGACAATGACGAGACCGTCGCGCTCCATGCGCCCCACCGTCTGCGAAACCGTGGGACCCGAGTGGCCCAGGCGCTCGGAGATGCGCGCGCGCAGCGGCACGATGTTCTCCTCCTCGAGTTCGAGGATGGTGCGGAGATACATCTCCGTGGTGTCGATCAGATCGGTCATGTGCAGGCCCTCCGGGGTTCTTAGGCAAGCCTACATTCCCGGACGGACATCAGACCCGTGCACGGTGCGGGAGCCCACCGCTCGCCCCCTAGAATCAAGCCATGGCGATCGAGATTCCCCGTGACCTCCTGCCCACTGACGGCCGCTTCGGCTGCGGCCCCTCGAAGGTGCGCCCCGCGCAACTCGAGGCCCTGGCCGCCTCGGGAGCCTCGATCCTGGGGACATCGCACCGCCAGGCCCCGGTGAAGAACCTCGTCGGAAGCGTGCGCGAACAGCTCGCGGCGCTGCTGCGCGTTCCCGAGGGATACGAGATCATCGTCGGCAACGGCGGATCCACCGCGTTCTGGGATGCCGCCGCGTTCGGACTCATCGAGCGCCGTAGCCAGAACCTCGTGTTCGGTGAGTTCGGCGGCAAGTTCGCCGCCGCCGCGGGGGCTCCGTGGCTCGAGGCTCCCGATGTCCGCAAGGCCGAGCCGGGATCGCTGACCGTCGCCGAGGCCGTGCCGGGTGTCGACGTCTACGCCTGGCCCCACAACGAGACCTCGACCGGAGTCGCGGCGCCCATCGCCCGCGTCGACGCCGAGGGGGCGCTCACCGTCATCGACGCGACGAGCGCTGCCGGCGGGATCGACTTCGATGCCGCCCAGGCCGATGTGTACTACTTCGCACCGCAGAAGAACCTCGGTTCGGACGGCGGCCTCTGGTTCGCCGCCGTCTCCCCCGCCGCGATCGAACGCATCGAACGCATCGCCGCGACCGACCGGTACATCCCCGAGTTCCTCAGCCTGAAGAACGCGGTCGACAACTCGCGCCTCAACCAGACGCTCAACACCCCGGCCCTCACGACGCTGCACCTGCTCGACAGCCAGTTGCGGTGGATCCTCGACAACGGAGGACTCGCCTGGGCCGCGGCCCGCACGGCGGAGTCCTCTTCGGTGCTCTACGACTGGGCGGAAGCGTCGTCGGTCGCCACTCCGTTCGTCGCGGATGCCGCGCACCGGTCACCCGTGGTCGCGACGATCGACTTCGACGACAGCATCGACGCCGCCGCCATCGCGAAGACGCTCCGCGCCAACGGGATCGTCGACACGGAGCCCTACCGCAAGCTCGGTCGCAACCAGTTGCGCGTGGCGACGTTCGTCTCCATCGAGCCGGACGACGTGCGCCAGCTCACCCGTTCCATCGAGTACGTGCTGGAGAACCTGGGCGCCTGAGCGCCCGGGCTCACTCCTCTTCGTCGACCTCGCCGGCGTCCTCATCGAGGGCGCCGGCGTCGTCGTCCTCGGTCGCGTCCGCGTCGGCTTCGGCGACGGAATCGTCGAGCTCATCGATGTCGACGCCGTCGACGTCACCCGCATGCAGGATGTCCGAGACGTGGTCGCCCTCATCGAGGTCATCCTCGTCTTCGTCGAGGTCCTCGTCGAGATCGTCGTCCGCGTCGTCGTCCAGCTCGTCGTCGGGCGATTCTCCGTCACCGTCCGCCGCGGCCGCTTCGGCGAGCTCGGCCTGGTGTGCGCGATACTCCGCCAGCCGCTCGGCCCAGGGCACCCACTCCGGCGCGAGGAGAGCACCTTCACCGGGGAGCAGTTCGACCTCGAGGACCGTCGGGTCCTCGTCGTCCACTCGGGCGATCGTCACCGTCCAGTACCACCCGGGGTAGCCGGCGAGACGGTTCTCGAATCGCAGCGAGACCGAGCCGTCGTCCTCGGGGAGGTAGCCGGCAGCCGGTCCGATGGAGGACGCAGGGGTGATCTCGCGCAAAGCTGCCAGCGCGAGATCGTGGGCGCCGATGAGACGGGCGTCGGCGTCAGGCTTCGAGGTCATCGGCGACCTTGCGCAGGACGGCCGCGATCTTGCGGCCGTGTCCGGAGGAGGGGTAGCGTCCGCGGCGCAGGTCTCCGCCGATGCCGTCGAGGAGCTTCACGAGGTCTTCGACGATGATCGCCATGTCGTCGGCGGGCTTGCGCTTGGCCTTCGACAGGCTGGGCGGCGCCTCGAGCACCCGCACCGAGAGCGCCTGGAGGCCGCGCTTGCCGTCTGCCACGCCGAACTCCACGCGCGCACCCGCCTTCACCGCGGCACCCGCAGGCATCGCAGAGGCGTGCAGGAAGACGTCCTGGCCGTCATCGCTGGCGATGAAGCCGAAACCCTTGTCTTCGTCGTAGAACCTGACCTTGCCGGTGGGCATGGGAGAACCTCGCTGAGATCGATATGCAGAACCATTGACGCGCTCGTGCGCGTACTCCCAGCCTACCGGTCGCGGGCTTCGCCGATCCGATGGTGTCGGTGAGAGTAGGCTGAGGCGGATGAGCACGCAGAATTCCGAACCGGAGGTTCCCGTCCGCCGGCTGGATCGTTTCCTGGCGTTCACCGCGCTCGGTATCGCCGCGGCCTCCGTGGTGTGCTTCTTCGCCATCATCATCGGGACCGCCGTCGGCATGGACCAGAGCGCCTTCGGCGAGGGAGCGTGGCCGTTCATCGCGGCGATCCCCTACTGGGGCCTCCCCGTCGCCTTCCTGATGATCCTCACGCTCCTCATCATGAGCTTCGTCCGAAAGGGACGCGCTTCCACGCGTTCGTGAGGAATCGGCCATGAGCACTCACGCACGACCGCTGGCGGACTGGCTGGCAGCGGCGAGCGATGACGACCTCCGACGACTCTTCACCGCGCGTCGGGTGCGGCCGGACGCGGCCTGGCAGGACTTCTTCGACGCGGCTGAGGCGCTGCTCGACCCGGCGTCGCTGGCGAAAGTCCTCCCCGCACTGACCGCGGCCGAGGCGAGGGCCCTCACCGACACGACATCGGGCGCTTCTGCCGGTGCCCTGCAGGAACGACTGACAGCGCTCGCTCTGCTGCGCCCCGACGGCACACCGTATCCACCCGTGACCGCCGCGATCGCGGGACGACCTTCTCCCGAGCCCGTGACGGATCGACCGGTTCCGCCCCGCTCCTCCGACGCCGCCTCGGCGCACGCGGCCGAACGCGCCTTCACGACGGTGGCCGTGCTCGCAGACCTCCTCCTCATCGCGCGGGAGCGTCCCTTCGCGCTGCTCACCGGCGGCGGTGTGAACGCGGGCGAGAAGCGTCAGCTCACCGAAGCAGGTGTACCGGGGGAACTGGTCGACACGCTGGCCTCCATCGCCCTCCAGGCAGGTCTCGCGGTCTCCGCCGACCGCCGTCTTCGATCGAGCCGATCCGCCGAGGAATGGCTGCGTTCCTCGGCCATCGACCGCTGGAGCGTGCTGGCACGCTCTTTTCGCGATGCCCTTCCGCGCGGAATCCGGTCCGCGGACGGCGGATGGATCCCGCCGGAGTCGTGGCTCGACGCTCACCCCTGGGACCAGGGCTGGCCGGAGCGCTCTGAGGCGCTGCACGACGCGGCCCGCCTGCTCGGCCTGATCGCCGAAGACGGCACCGAACCCGAGTGGGCCGCGGCACTGCGCAGCGGCGACGCCGCGGAGACGGACGCACTCGCGCGGCTCCTTCCCGCCGAGGTCGACCGGATCTTCCTGCAGAACGACCTCACGGCCATCGCCCCCGGCCCACTGGAACCCGCTCTCGACGTGCGGTTGCGCACGATCGCCGCCCGGGAGTCCGCGGCGCAGGCTTCGTCCTACCGTTTCACTGCGGAGTCCGTCGCACACGCATTCGCGACCGGAGAGACGGAGCAGTCGATCCTCGACTTCCTCGGCACCCTCTCGCTCACGGGAATCCCGCAGCCGCTCAGCTACCTGATCGCGCAGACGGCGCAACGGCACGGTCTGGTTCGCGTCTCCACGGACGAGGAGACCGGCCGCACCCGGATCGAGAGCACAGACGGACACCTCATCGACACGATGGCCGTCGACCAGTCGCTGCGGCCGCTCGCTCTCACCGCACACGTCGGATCGCTCACCACCCGGGTCGGCCGAGACACCGTGTACTGGGCGCTCACGGATGCGCGATACCCGGCGACCCTGGTCGGGCCTGACGGTGCCCTCCTCGTCCGCGAGCGCCACCCGGCCCCCGCGTCCGATGCCGCACACACCGACGCGTCGGACCTGAGCCCCCTCATCGCCCGATTGCGGTCGCACCAAGGACCGGATGCCGACGCCGCCTGGCTCGATCGCGAGCTCGAGGCCGCGGTACGGACGAAGTCCGTGCTGCAGGTGACCGTCGGCATGCCGGACGGCTCGACGCGAGAGCTTCTCCTGGAGGCGACGGGGATGGGCGGTGGACGGCTGCGCGGGCGCGATCGCGCCGCCGACGTGGAGCGCACCCTTCCCGTATCGAGCATCCGCGCTGCGACGATCGTCGCGCCGTAGGCCCCATGCCTCACGCGACCGGTAAACTGGTCAGCTATGTCTGATGGCCCCCTGATCGTCCAGAGCGATCGCACCGTGCTGCTCGAAGTGGCCCATGCCGACGCCGAGAGCGCCCGCCACGAACTCGCGATCTTCGCCGAGCTGGAACGCGCTCCCGAACACATCCACACCTATCGCATCACCCGGCTGGGTCTGTGGAACGCCCGTGCCGCCGGGCACACCGCGGACGACATGCTCGAGACGCTGGACCGCTGGTCGCGATTCCCGGTGCCGCCCTCCGTCTCCGTCGATCTGCGCGAAACGGTGAATCGCTACGGCCGGCTGGTCATCGAGCGTGATGACGAAGGCACCCTGATCCTGCGTTCGTCGGATCCCGCCGTCCTCGCGCAGGTGGCGAACAACAAGCGCATCCAGCCTCTGCTGATCGGTCACCCGAGCCCTGAGACGTACGTCGTCGACGCCTGGGCACGCGGACAGATCAAGCAGGAGCTGCTGAAGATCGGCTGGCCGGCCGAGGACCTCGCCGGCTACACCCCCGGCACTCCGCACGAGATCGACCTCGCCGAAGACGGCTGGGAGATCCGTCCGTACCAGCAGGATGCCGTCGATGCTTTCTCGAAGGACGGTTCGGGCGTCGTGGTGCTCCCCTGCGGTGCGGGAAAGACGATCGTCGGCGCCGGGGCGATGGCCGCGACGAAGACCACCACGCTGATCCTCGTCACCAACACGGTGTCGGCCCGGCAATGGCGCGACGAGCTGCTCAAGCGCACGAGTCTGACCCCCGAGGAGATCGGCGAGTACTCCGGCCAGGCCAAAGAGGTCAAGCCCGTCACCATTGCGACGTATCAGATCCTCACCGCGAAGCGGAAGGGCCAGTACGCGCACCTGGCATTGCTGGATGCCCTCGACTGGGGCCTCATCGTGTATGACGAGGTCCACCTGCTCCCGGCCCCCGTGTTCAAGCTCACCGCCGACCTGCAGGCCCGCCGCCGCATCGGCCTGACCGCGACCCTGGTCCGCGAGGACGGGCGCGAGGGAGACGTCTTCAGCCTGATCGGGCCCAAGCGCTTCGACGCGCCGTGGAAGCAGATCGAGGCGCAGGGGTTCATCTCCCCCGCCGCCTGCTACGAAGTGCGCGTCGACCTCCCGCCGAGCGACCGTCTCGAGTACGCCGCGGCGACCGACGACGAACGCTATCGGCTCGCTGCTTCCGCGCCGGCCAAGGTGACGGCGGTGCGCGAGCTCATCGCCAAGCATGAGGGCGAGCGCATCCTCGTGATCGGCCAGTACCTCGATCAGCTCGAGTCGCTGTCGGCGGCCTTGGATGCTCCGCAGATCACCGGGGCGACGCCGGTCGACGAGCGCGAGGAGCTGTACCGGGCCTTCCGCGAGGGCGAGATCTCGCTCCTGGTGGTGTCGAAGGTCGCGAACTTCTCGATCGACCTGCCGGAGGCATCCGTCGCCATCCAGGTGTCCGGCTCGTTCGGATCGCGCCAGGAAGAGGCCCAGCGACTCGGACGCCTGCTGCGCCCGAAGCAGTCCGGACACACCGCGAGCTTCTACACCCTCGTCGCCCGCGACACCATCGATCAGGACTACGCCCAGAACCGCCAGCGCTTCCTCGCCGAGCAGGGTTACAGCTACACGATCATGGACTCCGACGCCCTCGCCGCCTGATCTCGTCCGTTCGACCTCCCCGGAGGTCGAGCCGCTCAGCCATGCAGGACGCGCGGCAGATGGTGGGTCCCCTCGTGCCGGGCCGGTGCGGACACGGGCGCCGTCGCCGTGCGCGTGACACCGAGGCGTCGCGCCCACCGGTCGGCGAGCACCGCGTACACGACCATCGCGATCATCGAGCCGACGAGGTCCGCCGCCGTCCCCGACGTGGCGTTCGCATCGACGAGAGCGACGGATCCGAGCAGGAAGATGAGCACGTTGTTGACGATGTGCAGGGAGATCGCCGCCTCGAGGCCGCCGGTCCGCCAGGTCAGCCAGGCGGCGACGATCGCGAAGGCCCCCACGCTCGCAGCACCCCAGACGTCGTAGCCGTGGCCGAGGACGAACAAGGGGACGGGCAGCAGGATGGCGAAGGCCGGATGCCGGAGCCAGCTGCCGACCAGCTGCATGAGGTAGCCGCGGAAGACGTACTCCTCCGCGGCTGCCTGGAAGGGGATCAGCAGCAGCACGAGGAGGACCATGATCCACAGTCCGGGGTGCGAGAAGTCAGCGACCACCGCCTCTCCGGCGAGCGCCGACCACCCCAGCACGACGGCGAAGTACACGGCGAACACTGCGAGCGCCAGCAGGAGGCTCTTCCCGAGCCACCCCATCCGCAGTCGTGCCATGACCGAGGACAGCAGCCCGACGCCACGGCCTTCCACGACCCGGGATGCCAGCAGCAGGGCCGGGATCATCAGGATCAAGGGGAGCACCAGCGCGATCAGCAGCCAGGGACGGTCGAGATCGAAGTACCGCACGGAGGTGAGGAGCACCATCATCTCGTCGCCCCACCCCGGGATGACCACCGCTGCGACGACCAGGGGCACCGTCAGGACGAGGAGGAGGACGATGTAGAACGCGAGGGCGAGGAGCCCGGTGAGGAGCGGCCGCCACCAGCGATATCGCGGTCGCAGGTGCGCCAGGCGGTGGTACGGGATCTGCGTGGCAGGCGAGAGTGTGGGCGGGGCGGGGGCGGCGGACGCGTCCTCGTTCGAGCTCATGTCTCAATCCTGGCCTGTTCACCTGTGCCTCTCCTCCCACCCCGGAATGATGTCGTTTCCCGCGGGTGACGAGCGCGTCGGCGGCCTCCCGGGAGAGCGCGACTCCACGCCGTTCCGCACAATAGTCAGCATCCGCATGGCCGGAGTCACCATAATGGGGACATGACTGCTCCGCGCATCCTGGTCGTCGATGACGAACCCAACATCCGCGACCTGCTCTCCACGGGTCTCAGCTTCGCCGGATTCCAGGTGAAGACGGTCGCCAACGGCGCCGCCACGATCTCGGCCGTCCTCGAAGAGGAACCGGACCTGATCATCCTGGACGTCATGCTCCCGGATATGAACGGGTTCAGCGTGACCAAGCGCCTCCGCGGCGCCGGTTTCACCGCCCCGATCCTCTTCCTGACGGCGAAGGACGGCACCGACGACAAGATCGAGGGGCTCAACGCCGGCGGCGACGACTACGTCACCAAGCCGTTCAGCCTCGACGAGATCGTGGCCAGAGCGCAGGCGATCCTCCGCCGCACCATGCAGGCCGACGAGGAGTCGATCATCCGTGCCGGCGAGTTGTCGATGGACCAGGACACCCATGACGTCCACGTGGGCAAGGAGCCGATCGAGCTCAGCCCGACCGAGTTCAAGCTGCTGCGCTACCTGATGCTCAACCCGAACCGTGTGCTGTCGAAGGCGCAGATCCTCGACCACGTGTGGGAGTACGACTTCAACGGTGACGCGGGCATCGTCGAGAGCTACATCTCGTACCTTCGCCGCAAGATCGATCCCCACACCGAGGAGTCGCTGATCCAGACGAAGCGCGGCTTCGGATACATGTTGAAGGTCGGCAAATCGGCCTGACCCCCGGGCCACCACCACTCGACGCCGCACAGCGGCGTGTTCGCCGCACCGAGGAGGACCGCATGGCGCACAAGCCCGATGCGGTCACCAGCTGGTGGCGGCGCATCAGTCTCCGGGCGAAGGTGACCGGAGTCACGGTGGCCGTTCTGGCGCTCGGGCTGCTGGTGGCAGGCATCGGAACGGTGCCGATCCTGCGCAACGCCCTCGTCGCGAACATCGATGCGCAGCTTCCCGCGCTGGTCTCCAGTGATCTCGTGGAACGGTACTTCGAGACCGCGACGGTGGACGGAACCACCACCTACACACCGCGCGAAGAGCAGCCGCGGGACTTCTCCTTCGCCATCTACGATGCGACCGGTGTGCTGCGGGCCACCGCGCGCGGCACCTCCGGCCCGTCGCCCCTCTTCCCCTCCGAGTATTCGCTCGCCAAGGCGACCGCCGATTCCGAACGCACCCCGATCGAGCTCGCAGGACCCGATGGTGAGGTCTTCCACGCCGCGGTCGCCGTGGTGGGCTCGGAGGGAAGCGGGGGCGCGCTCCGCATCCAGCTGGTCGCCCTGCCGCTCGCACCGGCGGATCGCATCGTCAGCCAGTACTTCGGCATCTACATCACGATCGCCCTGATCACGATCCTCGTCGCCGCGCTGCTCACTCGCGGCCTCGTCACCCTGACCTTCCGCAGACTCGGCCAGGTCGAGGCGACCGCCATGTCGATCGCCGCCGGCGACTTCCGGCAGCGCCTCACCGATCTCGAGCCGACGACGGAGGTCGGCCGTCTGAACGCGGCGATCAACACGATGCTCGATCGTGTCGACCGCTCGCTCGCGCAGCGCGACCGGACCGTGCAGCACATGCGACGTTTCATCGGCGACGCCAGCCATGAGTTGCGCACACCCCTCGTGAGCGTTCGCGGGTATGCGGAGCTCTATCGGATGGGCGCGATCAAGGGCGAGGAGGACACCGCCAGAGCCATGGAGCGCATCGAGAAGGAAGCGATCCGCATGGGCGTCCTCGTGGAGGACCTCCTCGCGCTGGCACGCCTGGACGAGGAGCGCGAACCGGAGATCGTCCCGCTCGATCTGCGTCCGATCGCCCGCGATGCTGCACTCGACCTGCGCGCCGCTGCTCCTGGCCGGACGGTCACCGTGATCGACCGGACCGTCGGCGCCCCGGCCACGACCCCTTTGCGCATCGCTCCTTCCCCGCAACCGCAGGATGCCGCGTCCCCGGCTCCCCGCGGACTCCCCCGGACAGCACTCTCCCGTCTGCGTCGCCGTCCCCGTGCTCCCGAGCCGGCCCCGGCCATCGACTTCACCGAGATCCCGGACATCCCCGTGCGGACGCCTCCGATCGTGCTCGGCGAGGAGAACAAGGTGCGCCAGGTCGTCACCAACCTGCTGGGCAATGCCCGCCGCTTCTCCCCCGAGGACGGGCCGATCGAACTCATCGTCGACTCCGACCGCGTCCGCGGCACCGGGAGCATCGCGGTCGTGGATCATGGCGAAGGCATCCCGCCGCAGATCCGCGAGCAGATCTTCGAGCGATTCTGGCGCGCCGACACCTCACGGGCGAGGGAAACCGGGGGATCGGGCCTCGGCCTCGCGATCGTCGCGTCGATCATGAAGGCGCTGCACGGGGGCGTCGAGGTGTCGGAGACCCCGGGCGGCGGCGCGACCTTCACGGTCACCCTCCCCCTCGCACCGGCCCGCGCGACCCCCGCGCACCTGCTCGAGGACACGCAGCCGTTGGATCGGCTCGACCTCCCCTGACCCGCAGCCGCCACGGACGAGGGGACGATCCGT
>NZ_JRKC01000039.1:0-14131 GCF_000800925.1 Microbacterium sp. ZOR0019
CTCGTAGAGCTCCCCGCCGATGAGGTTGGCGTACTCGTTGGACTTGAAGTCGCTCAGGCGCACGATGACGGGTTCCGGCGCGAAGGCCGCGGCGATCATCGACACCCCTTCCGCGACGCGACGCACGAAGTACTCCCGAGGAGACGCGTAGGCCGCGATTCGCTCGGAGATGTCGGCACGCAGGAACGTCGGCAGCGATTCATGGTCCAGGAGCGCGCGCGGGTGGATGCCGATCTGCCGGTTGATGACGAACTCGAGTCGCGCGAGCCCGACGCCGCGGTTGGGCAGTTTCGCGAAGGCGAACGCCTGATCGGGAGTGCCGACGTTGAGCATGATCTTCGTCGGGCTCTCGGGCATCGCATCCAGACGCGTGATGATCTCCTCGAACCCGAGCATTCCCTCGTAGACGAAGCCGTTGTCCCCCTCGGCGCAGGACACCGTGACCCGTCGCCCGTCGCTCAAGACGGTGGTCGCGTCGCCCGTGCCCACGACGGCGGGGATACCCAGCTCGCGCGCGATGATCGCGGCGTGACAGGTACGACCACCGCGATTCGTGACGATGGCGGAGGCGAGCTTCATGATCGGCTCCCAGTCGGGGTCCGTCATATCGGCGACCAGCACGTCCCCGGGCCGGAAGGCGTCCATCTGCGCGAGCGAGGTCATGACCCGCACCGGTCCGGCTCCGATCTTCTGCCCGATCGCGCGCCCGACGGTGATCACCGTGCCCGACTCCTCGAGCACGAACCGCCGCATCTCCTTGCCGTCGGCGCGGGAGACCACCGTCTCCGGGCGGGCCTGGAGGATGTACAGCCGTCCGTCGATGCCGTCCTTGCCCCACTCGATGTCCATCGGGCGCCCGTAGTGCTCCTCGATGACCAGGGCCTGCCGTCCGAGTTCTTCCACCTCGGCATCGGTGATGCTGAAGCGGACGCGCTCGGCGGCGGGGACATCGGTGAAGACGGTGCTGGCGCCCGCGTGCGTGCCGTCGGCGTAGACCATCTTCACGGCCTTCTCACCGACCGAACGCTTGAGGATCGCCGGCCGTCCCTCACGCAGGGCGGGCTTGTAGGCGTAGAACTCATCGGGGTTCACCGCGCCCTGCACGACCGCCTCACCCAGACCGTAGGAGCTGGTGATGAACACCGCACGATCGAATCCGGATTCGGTGTCGACCGTGAAGAGCACGCCGGAGGCCCCGACATCGGAGCGGACCATGCGCTGGACCCCCGCCGACAGCGCCACGTCGTGGTGGTCGAATCCGTGATGCACGCGGTAGGCGATCGCCCGGTCGTTGTAGAGCGACGCGAACACGCTGCGGATCGCGGCGAGGATGTTGTCGATGCCGCTGATGTTGAGGAACGTCTCCTGCTGGCCGGCGAAGGAGGCATCCGGCAGGTCTTCCGCGGTGGCACTGGATCGCACGGCCCAGGAGACCGACGCGGGCTCGGGATCGGAGTCGACGAGCGTGGCGTAGGCCGCACGGATGTCCTGCTCGAAGGCGGCCGGGAGCGGCTGCTGCTCGATCCACTCGCGGACGGTGGCGCCGACCCGCGCGAGTTCGGCGACATCCGTGACGTCGAGCGCTTCCACGGTGGATCGGATGCGCTCGTAGAGTCCTCCCTCGGCGAGGAAGTCCCGGTAGGCGTCGGCCGTGGTCGCGAAGCCGCCGGGCACGCTCACCCCGGCTCCGGAGAGGTTCGAGACCATCTCGCCGAGGGAGGCGTTCTTGCCTCCGACCTGGGCGACGTCGGCCATGCCGATCTGCGTGAACCAGAGGATGTTCGTCATGTGATCTCCAGAGAGTGGGGCGTCGTGTGCGAGGGGTGGAGACCGCGATCAGCTGCGCAGGCGCATGGACTGCATGATCACGGCGGACATCTCCTCCACGGATTTCGTGGAGGAGTTGAGGAAGGGGACGCGGTTGCGCCGATAGAGGTCTTCCGCGCGGCGGATCTCGAGTGTGCATTGAGCGAGGCTGGAGTACACCGTGTCCGGCCGCCGCTCATGACGCACCTGACTCAGCCGGAGCGGAGTCGTCGTCAGCCCGAAGCACTTGCTCGCGAACCGTTCGACCGTCGCGGGCAGCCCGTCGGACGGGAAGTCGTCGTCGGTGAGCGGGTAGTTCGCCACCAGCAGTCCGTACTGCAGGGCCAGGTACATGGTCGTCGGGGTCTTCCCGCACCGAGAGGGCGCGATGATGATCACGTCGGCGATGTCGAGCGCCCGCATGCTCTGGCCGTCGTCGTGCTCGATCGCGTACTCGACCGCCCGCATCCGGGCGAAGTAGCGCTCCATGTCGCCGACGCCGTGATACTGGCCCAGTTGCTCGGAGGCCGCACTGCCGAGGGAGGCTTCGAGCTCCCGCAGATGCCCGCCGAGGAGGTCGATCACGACCGCGCCCGACGCATGGAACTCCGCGAGGATCTGCGCGGACTTCACGGTCGTGAAGACGATCGGAGCAGCGCCCGCCGGGCTGACCCGGAGATCCCCGATCACGGCGCGGGCGCCGTCCACCGAGTCGACGAAGGGCACGGTGTGGCGGCGGAAGCGCGCGCCGGGGAAGTTCGCCAGAAGGGCGTTCCCCAGGGTCTCGGCGGTGATACCGGTGCTGTCCGAGACGAAGTACGCGTCCCGGACCTCGGCACCGGGGTCATCTCCGAGCACGCCGGCCGGAAGCACGGGCGATGAGGGCTGGCGGGTCGAAGGGTCGGACACGTTCCTGAGCCTAGGAAAGTAACCGCCTTCATCATGAGGTCTTCCCGAGAAAGAATGAGCGAATTTACTCGGAAGGCAAGCCGGATCCAAGGATGCGGAATACCCCGGATGGGTATATGGTTGTGGTGATCCAATACCCCATAGGGGTACGCCAGAGAAGGGGAGAGGCAATGACGACCAACGAGTACCAGGTCACCGGGATGACGTGTGGGCACTGCGAGATGTCGGTCCGCGAGGAGGTCGCCGAGGTTCCCGGCGTCGACGGGATCCAGGTCAGCGCACAGACGGGCAAGCTCGTCGTCACGAGCACCGACGGCGTGGACGACGCACAGATCCTCGCCGCTGTGACGGAGGCGGGGTACGCGGCCGTGCGCACGGCGTGAAGGCCGACACCACGGGCACAGCCTCTCGCTGAGCCCACCGACGACGATCAGGAGAAGGATAGGACCATGAGCACATCAGCACTTCCGAGCATGGGATCGGGCGTCGAGCTCGAGATCGGCGGGATGACCTGCGCCTCTTGCGCCATGCGCATCGAGAAGAAGCTGAACAAGCTCGACGGCGTCGTGGCGACCGTCAACTACGCGACGGAGAAGGCGACCGTCTCGGTCCCGGACGACTACGACGCAGCGCTCCTGATCGCCGAGGTGGAGAAGACCGGGTATTCCGCAGTCGTCGCTGCCCCACGGGGGACGAGGAAGGACGCGGCCACAGGCGGCGACACCGACGACACCGATCCTGAGCTGCTCTGGCTGCGCAACCGACTGATCGGCGCGATCGTGCTGACGGTGCCCGTGATCGCGATGGCCATGATCCCCGCGCTGCAGTTCACGTACTGGCAGTGGGCCTCGCTCGCGCTGGCCGCCCCGGTGATCACGTGGGCGGGCTGGCCGTTCCACAAGGCCGCGTGGACGAACCTGCGCCACGGAACGGCCACGATGGACACGCTCATCTCGATGGGAACCTCGGCCGCCTTCCTCTGGTCGCTGTACGCGCTCTTCTTCGGCACCGCAGGCATGCCGGGGATGACGCACCCGTTCGAGTTCGCACTGGCTCCCTCCGATGGGGCGGCGAACATCTACCTCGAGGTGGGTGCCGGCGTGACGATGTTCGTCCTCGCGGGGCGCTACTTCGAGAAGCGGTCGAAGAAGCAGGCCGGCGCGGCTCTGCGCGCGCTCCTCGAACTCGGCGCGAAAGAGGTCGCCGTGCTGCGCGGCGGTGCAGAGACGAGGATCCCGGTCGAAGACCTCCAGGTGGGCGACGAGTTCGTCGTGCGACCGGGCGAGAAGATCGCGACCGACGGCCTCGTGGTCTCCGGGACGTCGGCCGTCGACGCCTCGATGCTGACCGGTGAATCCGTGCCGGTCGAGGTGGCCCAGGGCGACAGCGTCACCGGCGCGACCACGAACGTCGGGGGGCGGCTCGTGGTCCGCGCGACCCGGATCGGCGCGGACACCCAGTTGGCACAGATGGCCAGACTCGTCGAGGACGCGCAGACGGGGAAGGCGGAGGTGCAGCGTCTCGCCGACAGGATCTCCGGGGTGTTCGTCCCGATCGTGATCGTGATCGCCCTCGTGACGCTCGGTGGCTGGCTCGTCGCGGGGTTCCCCGTCGCCGCGGCATTCACGGCGGCGGTGGCCGTCCTCGTGATCGCGTGCCCGTGCGCGCTCGGGCTCGCCACGCCCACGGCCCTGCTGGTCGGGACCGGTCGAGGGGCGCAGATGGGCGTGCTCATCAAGGGCCCGGAAGTCCTGGAATCCACCCGCCGGGTCGACACCGTGCTGCTCGACAAGACCGGAACGGTCACCACCGGCAGGATGACCCTGGTCGACGTCATCGTGGAGCCCGGCACCGACCGCGCGACGCTGCTGCGGCTGGCCGGGGCGGTGGAAGATGCCTCGGAGCATCCCATCGCGCAGGCGATCGCCGCGGGTGCGACCAGGGAGGTCGGGACACTGCCCACTCCGGAGGAGTTCACGAACCTCGAGGGAAGGGGCGTGCAGGGCGTCATCGAAGGCCATGCCGTGCTCGTGGGACGCGAGTCGCTCCTCGCCGAGTGGTCGCAGACACTGAGTCCGGGCCTCTCCTCGGCGAAGGTCGAGGCCGAGGGCGAGGGCAAGACCGTCGTCGCGGTCGGCTGGGACGGACACGCACGTGGCATCCTCGTCGTCGCGGACACGATCAAGCCGAGCAGCGCCGAGGCGATCGACCACTTCCAGGCGATGGGACTGACTCCCATCCTGCTCACCGGGGACAACGAGACCGTGGCACGGCAGATCGCGGCGGAAGTGGGGATCACGGAGGTGATCGCGGAGGTCCTCCCGAAGGACAAGGTCGAGGTGGTCGTCCGGCTCCAGCGCGAGGGCAAGACGGTGGCGATGATCGGCGACGGTGTCAACGACGCCCCCGCCCTCGCCCAGGCCGACCTCGGACTCGCGATGGGCACCGGCGCGGACGTGGCGATCGAGGCATCGGACATCACGCTGGTACGCGGTGACCTGCGCAGCGCGGTCGACGCGATCCGCCTGTCGCGCAAGACGCTCGGAACGATCAAGACCAACCTGTTCTGGGCCTTCGCCTACAACGTCGCCGCCATCCCGGTCGCGGCGCTCGGCATGCTCAACCCCATGCTCGCCGGTGCAGCGATGGCGCTGTCGAGCGTGTTCGTGGTCGGCAACAGCCTGCGCCTGCGCGGGTTCACGAGCGTCACGCGACGAGGACGCTCCCGCCGAGCCACCCGCCCCGCTCTGAGGAAGGATCACGCATGAACGAGCCGCACGCGCACCAGGACGCACAAGCCCCCACCGCCGTCGACTCCGGGCACACGGGGCACGAGGCCCCCGAGGGACACGGAGGACACGGCGGACACGGCGGTCACGCGGGTCACGGTGGTCACGCAGGGCACGGTGATCACGTCGGGCAGTTCCGGCGCCTGTTCTGGATCAACCTCGTCATCGCGGTGCCCGTGGTGGCGTTCTCTCCGATGTTCGCGATGCTCTTCGGGTACGACGTCCCGGGCTGGGCGCAGTTCGTCGCTCCGGTGCTGGGCACCGTCATGTACGTGTGGGGCGGCTGGCCGTTCCTGACCGGCGCCGTCAGCGAGCTCCGGACCCGCACGCCGGGGATGATGCTGCTCATCGGGCTCGCCATCACCGTGGCCTTCTTCGCCTCCTGGGGCGCGACGCTCGGACTGCTCCACCACGAGCTCGAGTTCTGGTGGGAGCTGGCACTCCTCATCGTCATCATGCTCCTCGGACACTGGATCGAGATGCGATCGCTCGCGCAGACGACGTCGGCCCTCGACTCGCTCGCCGCCCTGCTGCCCGACGAGGCCGAGCGGGTCGAAGGGGACACGACCGTCACGGTCTCCCCCACGGAACTCGCCGTCGGCGATGTCGTCGTCGTCCGTCCCGGCGGGAGCGTCCCGGCCGACGGCCGTATCATCGACGGGACCGCCGCGATGGACGAGTCGATGGTGACCGGCGAATCACGTCCCGTCACGCGGTCCACCGGTGACACCGTCACCGCGGGCACCGTCGCCACCGACTCGGGCCTTCGGGTGGAGATCACCGCTACGGGCGACGACACCGCCCTCGCCGGCATCCAACGACTGGTGACGGAGGCACAGAACTCCTCGTCCCATGCGCAGCGCATCGCCGACCGCGCCGCCGCGCTGCTGTTCTGGTTCGCGCTGCTCTCGGCTGCGCTCACCGCCGTGGTGTGGACGGTGGTGGGGAATCCGGACGCCGCCGTGGTCCGCAGCATCACCGTGCTGGTCATCGCCTGCCCCCACGCCCTCGGCCTCGCGATCCCGCTGGTGGTGTCGATCGCCACCGAGCGGGCCGCACGTGGCGGCGTGCTGATCAAGGACCGACTCGCGTTGGAGAGCATGCGCACGGTCGATGCCGTCCTGTTCGACAAGACGGGCACTCTGACCAAGGGCGCTCCGACGGTCACGGCGATCGAGCCGACCGGTGAGATGGACGCCGACCGGCTGCTCGTCCTCGCCGCCTCCGCCGAAGCGGACAGCGAGCACCCGCTGGCCCGGGCGATCGTACGGGCAGCCGAGGAGAAGAGCCTCGCGCTCGTTCCTGCGTCCGGATTCACCTCCTCCCCGGCGGTGGGTGTCACGGCGTCCGTCGACGGTGCAGAGGTGCGTGTCGGCGGCCCGAAGCTCCTCGACGAGATCGGCGCGCAGGAGATCGCCGCCGCGGACGAGTGGCGCGAAGAGGGAGCCATCATCCTCCATGTCGTCCTCGGCGGCCGCGTGGTCGGCGGACTGCGACTCGCCGACGAGATCCGCCCCGAATCCCGGGAGGCCGTGGACGCCCTCCACCGTCGGGGCGTCGAGGTCGTCATGATCACCGGGGATGCGCAGGCTGTGGCCGAATCGGTGGCTGCCGAGCTCGGCATCGACCGGGTCTTCGCCGGGGTGCGCCCCGAGGACAAGTCCGCCAAAGTCGCGGAGCTGCAACGCGAGGGCAAGAAGGTGGCGATGGTCGGCGACGGCGTGAACGATGCGCCCGCACTTTCGCAGGCCGACGTGGGCATCGCGATCGGGGCGGGGACCGACGTCGCCATCGCCTCGGCCGGCGTGATCCTCGCGAGCTCCGACCCCCGCTCGGTGATCTCCGTGATCGAGCTGTCGCGCGCCACGTACCGCAAGATGAAGCAGAACCTGTGGTGGGCGGCGGGCTACAACCTCGTGTCGGTGCCCCTCGCCGCCGGAGTCCTGGCGCCGATCGGATTCGTCCTGCCGATGTCGGTCGGGGCGATCCTGATGTCGTTGTCGACGGTCGTCGTCGCGCTGAACGCCCAACTGCTGCGTCGGATCGACCTCGCCCCCGACGCGCACACCCGGTCCGTCGACGATCGCTGATCCGTCCGAGGGGACGCCACGAAGCGTCTGACGAAGGCAACCCGCGGGCGGATCATGCACCCCGCCCCGGCGTTCGCCGCGGGGTCAGCCCTCCACGTACTCCTGGCGGACTCTGCCTTCGGTCGCCAGCTCGATGTATCCGAAGTCATGGTCGGAGTTGAGGATGACGGCGTCGTTGGCGACGGCGTACGCGGCGATGAGGCAGTCGAACGCCGCAGCAGCGCGCAGGAGCCCCCTCGTCCACAGTGCCTGCTGGATGTCGAGGGCGTCCTGCTCGGCGGGGTGCTCCCATGCGGGAAGCACCCCCTCCATGTCCCGGCGCAGCTCCGCATACTCTTCGGCGCTGCGCGCTGAGTGGCAGTACTCGAGAACCTGTGGCGGGCAGGTGATGATGAGGTTGTTCGGTGAGAGAGACCGTAGTCGGTCCGCGATCGTCGCGCTCTTGCCCGCCTTCTGCCAGATGCTGTTGTCGACAAGATAGGTGGTCACCGCGCCGAGCGCTTGTCTCGCGACACGGCAGCGGTCGGCGTGATGGTGGGTGCATCGATCTGATCGTCATCGAAGTGGCGCCCGATGATGCGCTCCACGGCGGCGGGCTGACGGCGCACGGCGATCAGCGTGCGCAACGCGAGATCCACGGTCTCCCGGTTGGAGGTCGTGCCGGCGAGCTGCTTGGCCTGCATCAGCTCGTCGGGGTCGATGTCGATGGATGTGACGGCCATGGTGCCTCCTCTTCTCGACTCTTATATAGATCACTATATAGTGTTTCGCTGGAGCGCGGCGGAACAGTCCGCGCTCCGGACGTGTTCTCTTCTGCATGACCGACGGATCCCGTGAAGTGGCGCCGGAGCGCGTCGTGGCCGTGTTCGACGTGTTGGGCACTCTGGCGAATCAGGCGGAAGGTCTCCGACGCCGAGTGGAGGCGACGACGGGCCTCGACCGCGAAGAGACGACCGCGATCGTCGACGAATGGCTGAGCGGAGTGGCCGAACAGGAGCAGGCCATCGTCCGTGGTGAACGCGTTTTTGCGACCAGCGACCAGCTCGACGCCGAAGTGCTGGAGCGGCTCGCCTCCCGAAGCGTCCTTCCCGTCACAGCCGTCCCCGCGCTCGTCGGCGCCTCCGCTTTCAGCCCGCCCTGGGAGGACTCCGCTGCGGGTCTGCGCTCCCTCGCCGAAGTCGCCACCGTCGTGGGATTGTCGAACGCGAGTCGTCGGGTACTGACCGGCTTGAGCGTCCATGCAGGTTTCCGCTGGCACCAGGTGCTCTCGGCGGAGGACGCCGGCACCTACAAGTCGGCCGCGGCGATGTACGAGCTGGCGATGGCGAGCGTCCCGGCGAGCGGTCGTCCCCCGTTCATGGTCGCGGCCCATGCGTGGGACCTCAGAGCGGCGCGGGATGCAGGCATGCGCACGGCCTACGTGCCTCGGCCCGACGCCGAACCCCCTTCCCCGGGTGAGCGGTTCGACATCCACGCCACCAGCCTCGCGGACCTCGAGAGGCGCCTGCGGGCGGAGACGGAGTAGGTCGCTCAGACCACTCGCCCGCGCTCCAGCCGGATGACACGGTCGGCGGCGAGCACGGCAGCGTCGTCGTGGGTGACGGTGCACACCGCGACGCCGCGAGCGGCCTCTTCCCGAAGGATCTCCTGCATCCGGGCAGCACTCTCGCGATCGAGACCGGCAGCCGCTTCGTCCAGCAGCAGGACGTCGGGCTCACGCACGATCCCCTGCGCGAGGAACACCCGCTGCCGCTGCCCGCCGGACAGCTCCGCCAACGGGCGGCCCGCGAGCTCCGACATCCCGACACGATCGAGAGCCTGCTCCACCGCTCGACGCACCGTGGCGCGAGAGAGGCGTCGTCCGCGCTTCCACGTCCCGATGCGCACCACATCCGCCGCCGACACGGGCAACGCATCCGGCACGGCAGGACGCTGCACGACGAGCGCGACGGTCCCCCGGAGGCGCACCGCACCCCGTCGGGGGACCTTCACACCGGCGAGGATCTCGACCAGTGTCGACTTGCCCGACCCGTTGTGCCCGCCCAGAGCGACGATCTCCCCGGACCGGACATCGACGGTGACGGAATGCAGCACGTCATCGTCGGAGTACCCGAAGCACACGTCACGCGCGGACAGCGCAGAACTCTCATTCATAGCCTCAGCCTAGCAATTGATAATCATTCTCATTCTCATATAGAGTCTCCTCTCGTGCCCTTCCTGCTCGAGCCGTTCGCCGTGGAGTTCTTCGTCCGTGCCCTGTGCGGCGGAATGCTCGTCGCCGTGATCTGCGGGGTCGTGGGCACGTGGGTCGTGATCCGCGGCATGGCCTTCCTCGGCGAGGCGATCGGCCACGGAATGCTGCCCGGCGTCGCGCTCGCCACCGTGGTCGGCGCCCCGGTCCTGCTCGGCGCGGCTCTGAGCGCTGCCGCCATGAGCGCTGCGATCGGCCTCCTTCAGCGACGGGGCCGGCTCTCGTACGACACGAGCATCGGTCTGCTGTTCGTCGCCATGCTCTCGCTCGGCGTGATCATCGTCTCCCACTCCCGCAGCTTCGCCACGGACGCGACCGCTCTGCTGTTCGGCGACATCCTCGCCATCCGCCCCGACGACATCGCGATGCTCTTCGTCGCCGCCGTCGTCACGGTCGGCGTCGCGTCCGCATTCCATCGCTCCTTCGTGGCGACGGCCTTCGATGCGCGCATCGCCCGCACGCTCGGGTTGCGCCCCCAGCTCGCGCACGTGGTGCTCGTCGCCCTCGTGACGCTCGCCGTCGTCGCGTCTTTCCAGGCCGTCGGAACGCTCCTCGTCGTCGGTCTGCTCCTCGCCCCCGCCGTCGCCGCCCGGGCGTGGACGACGCGGATCCCCACGACCATGCTCGGGGCCTCCCTCGTGGGCGCCGCCGCCGTCCTGATCGGGCTGTTCGCCTCCTGGCACTTCGCGGTGGCGGCGGGGGCCTCGATCGCCACCGCGGCCGTGCTGCTGGCCGCTCTCTCCGCAACCGCACGTTCGCTTCTGACCCGCGCCGTTCGCCGGCACCATCCCGTCGAGCACCCCGAATCCGCATCCCCGCGACCCGCATCGCCCGATGCTCCTGCCGTCGCGCTCCCCGAAAGGAACCGATGATTCCCCGCCCCCTCCGGCTCCTCCCCGCCGCCCTGACGATCGTCGCGCTCAGTGCGTGCGCCTCTGCTCCGGAGAGCTCACCGCCCGCGACCCCGGCGTCCGGAGACGGCCACGGCGCGATCGCCGGCGCTGAGGAGGTCGCCGAGCCGCCTCTCGGCCTGCTGTCCATCGATGCCGCGGGGAACGCCGCCGTGCTCGACCTGCGGACCGAAGAAGCGACCCCCCTCGACCGCACGGCAGCTCCGTCGGCGCTCGCGAGCGATGGACGCTACGGGTTCGTGACCACGGAAGAGGGCGTGGAGGTGATCGACTCGGGCCGATGGAGCTGGGATCACGGCGACCACTTCCACTACTACCTCGCCGAGCCCGCGCTTCTGGGTACGGTCGCCGGCGAGGGCGTCGCCACCGTCGTGACGGGCCCGCTGTCGACGGCCGGGGCCACCGGCGTGTTCTTCGGCGGCAGCCGCGAGGCGGTGCTGCTCGACAACAAGGCACTCTCCGAAGGACGGCTCGATGAGCTGTTCCGCATCGAGGTGAACGCGGACACCGGCCTGGTCGCCCCGATCGGAGAGGGCGCACTCGTGGCCGTCGACGACACGCTCATCTATCACGACAGCGACGGCGAGCCCGCGGAGTCCCCGGTCGACTGCGCCGACCCCTCGGGAGCGATCACCACCCGCGTCGGACTCGTCGTCGGCTGCGCAGACGGTGCGGTCCTGGCGGCCTGGCAGGACGCGGGCCTCACCGTCGAGCGCATCCCCTACCCGTCAGGCGCCGTCGAGCGCGCCCTGTCGTTCGACGGCCGGAAGGGTCGTCCGACGGTCGCCGCCGTCGCGGGGACGACCGGCTTCTGGCTGCTCGACTCCCGGGAGCGCACCTGGACCCTGGTGCCCACCGAACGTCCGCTGACGCACGTCGTCGCCGTGGACGACGCCGAGGGGCATGTGGTCGCCATCGACATCGACGGGCGGATCGTCGTGCATCTCGCCGACGACGGTGCACTCGTGGGCGCCACTGATCCTCTGCTCGCCGACGGCGGCGCCGCTTCCTCGCTCACCGTCGACGAGCAGCGGGCTTACGTCAGCGACCCGGCGGCCGGCGTCGTACACGAGGTCGACTACGCCGATGCCGCCCGCGTCGCTCGTTCCCTCGAGACGCCCACGGCTCCCGCGTTCGTCGCGGAGGTCGGGCGATGAGACCGCTGCGGGCGTCCTCCCTGCTGATCGCGACGACCGTGGTCCTTGCCGGCCTCGCGGGGTGCACCGGCACGGCGGAGTCGGATCGACCGCAGATCGTGGTCACCACGAACATCCTCGGCGACGTCGTCGAGAATCTCACCGGCGATGCGGCCGAGGTCACCATCCTGATGAAACCGAACGCCGACCCGCACTCGTTCGAGATCTCCGCCCAGGAGGCCGCACGGATGGATGGCGCCGACCTGCTCGTGACGAACGGACTGGGCCTCGAGGAGGGGCTCCAGCAGCACATCGATCGCACCGCAGCCGCGGGAGTCCCGACGGTCGTGGCCGGCGACGTGATCGACGTGCTTCCCTACAGCTCCGACGACGCGAACGGTGCGGACGATCCGCATTTCTGGACCGATCCGGCGCGCATGGTCGATGTCGTGGACGCGGTGGAGGAAGCGCTGGCCGAAGTGGACGGGATCGACGTCGCGCAGGTCCGCAGCAATGCCGAGACGTATCGCGGCGAACTCGCCGGGCTCGACGAGGAGATGTCGGCCGCCTTCGCCGCGATCCCCGTGGAACGACGAGCACTCGTGACGAACCACCACGTCTTCGGCTACCTCGCGGACCGCTTCGACTTCCGCCTCATCGGTGCCGTGATCCCCGGGGGCACGACCCTCGCCGCGCCGAGCGCTGCCGACCTGCGCGATCTCACCGACGCGATCGACGAGGCAGGAGTCCGCACGATCTTCGCCGAATCCTCGCAGCCGGACCGACTCATCCAGGTGCTGGCCTCCGAGGCCGACGTCCAGGTCGAGGTCATCGAGCTGTTCACCGAGTCCCTCACCGAGCCCGGCGAGGGCGCCGACACCTACCTGACGATGATGCGCGCCAACACGGACCGCATCGCCGACGGACTGACCCCATGAATGGACCCCGACCGGGGCCCGATACGAGAGGAAACACAATGAAGCGACACATGAGGATGAGTGCCGCTGTCGCGGCGCTGGCAGGCGTCTCGCTGCTCGCCACCGCCTGCGCCGGCGGTGCGGGCGGAGCAGGCGACACCGCGCCCACGGACGAGAAGTCAGGCACCACCGCGAGCGAGACGGGGCGGGTCGCGATCTCGTACCCCGGAGGAATCGCGGTGCTCGACCCCGAGACGCTCGAGGTCGTCGACGAGTTCGAGACCGAGGAGTTCACCCGCCTGAACCCGTTCGGCGACGGCCGCACCATCGCCGTCACCACCTCCGCAGGGTTCCAGATGCTCGACACCGCCGAGCCCGCCCTCACCGACGCACTGTTCGAGGCGACCGCTGCCGGGCACGTCGTCATCCACGGCGAGAACACCGTGCTCTTCGACGACGGCACCGGAACGACCACGATCGTGCCGACCGACGGCTTCGCCGACGGCTACGACGCTCTTCCCGAGACCACGACGTACACCGCCGATGCCCCGCACCACGGTGTCTCGATCGTGCTCGAGGACGGTTCGCTGCTCACCACGGTCGGCGACGAGACGTCGCGCACCGGGGCCAAGGCCTTGCACGCACACGACGACCACTGGGACGAGGCCGCCGTCAACGCCGAGTGCCCCGGCATCCACGGGGAAGGCACCGCGGCCGAGGAAGCCGTGATCTTCGGTTGCGAGAACGGTGCGCTGCTGTTCAAGGACGAGGCCTTCACGAAGCTCGCGGCACCGGACGCGTACGGCCGCATGGGCAACGCCTTCGTCTCGGAGACCAGCCCGATCGTCGTCGGCGACTACAAGAACGACCCGGACGCGGAGGGCTACCTGCTGAATGCCGTCACGCTGATCGACACCGCCGCCGAGACCCTCGATGTCGTCGAGCTGCCTGCCGAGGTGCAGTACACCTTCCGCGACATCGCACGCGGCCCCGGCGACCTCGCCTACATCCTGTCGACCGACGGGCAGATCCACGTCCTCGACCCCGAGACGGGCGAGCTCACCGAGTCCCACCCCGTGATCGAGGCGTGGGAGGGTCCGGCCCAGTGGCAGGACGCGCACCCGGCGATCAAGGTCGACGGCGACATCGCGTACATCACCGAGCCCGCCGCGAACAGTGTGCACGCCGTGGACCTCACCACCGGGGAGATCATCGCCTCGGTCGAGCTCGACCACACCCCGAACGAGATCGCGGTGGCCATCGGCTGACCCCCGCGTTCGCGCGCACCGGCGGGCAGGGCGTCCTCATCGGACGCCCTGCCC